>JARRNI010000250.1:0-1166 GCA_037385125.1 Pseudolabrys sp. | reverse complement strand
TAAACGCCGAGCTTGGCCGCGAGGTCCGCCAAGTCCGTCGCCGCCACGTCGACCGGCACCGTCGGCGCGGCCTCCCCGGTGTCCGGCCCATACTCGTTCACCCGCGCCGTATGACCGGTGCGCAGGCCACAAGACGCCGCCGCCGCCAGATCGCCGGAATGCGCGGCAACCATCATGCATTGCGAAGGCGCGAGGCTGAACGCTTCGCAGGCGGCGAGATAGACGGCCGGCTTCGGCTTGTAGTCGCCGGCCACCTCGGCGCCGAGGATGGCGTCCCAGGGAAAATCGCTGCGGCGGGCGAGATCGACCATCAGCGAAATATTGCCGTTCGAGCACGGCGCCAGCCAGAATTTCTTTCTGAGCCGCGCCAGCGCCGCCGGCACGTCGGCCCAGGCGTCGAGCCGGTGCCAGACCAAAGTGAGGTCGTCGAGCACCTCGTCGGACAGGTTTTCCAGGCCGAAACGCGGGGCAAGCCGCACCAGATTGCGCCGGTGCAGCACGTCGAGCTTGGAGAACGGGATGCGGCCGGATCGGACCTCCTCCATGCCGGGCTGGTATTCGGCCCGCCAGGCGTCGGCCAGCGCCAGCCAATCGAGCTGGTAGCCGAGGGCCGACAGGATGTGCTCGGCTTCACGTGCGACCGAGCTCCGCCAGTCCACCAGGGTACCGAAGACGTCGAAAAACAGCGCGCGCAGGCCGGGAATGGGGGCTTCGACGACCATGACCGCGCACCCTGGGGCGCCGGTCGCGCGGCGCCGCAACCTCGGCTAAGTCATTGAAAAATTGGCGGGAGCGACGGGACTCGAACCCGCGGCCTCTGCCGTGACAGGGCAGCGCTCTAACCAACTGAGCTACGCCCCCGCGGGCGTGGAGGGGAGTTAATGGACCCCCCAGATATAGTCAAGGTAAAGCCGTGGCCCCCCCTGCAAAATTGCGAAAAAGCCTTATTTACCGCGAGGAATCGATGGTAGAGGCCCGACGAATCGTCTATGGCCGAAACGTTTGGCACTGCCCCAAACCTGCGGATTCAAGAGGAGGGTCCCACTGATGGCTACGGCTCCTGGTAAAGCCCCGACACCGACCACCGTGACTTTGAAGCATCTCGCCGCAGCACTCGCGGAATCGCACGAAATGTCGAAGAAGCAGGCCGAAGCCGTGCTCGGCGA
>JARRNI010000249.1:0-6539 GCA_037385125.1 Pseudolabrys sp. | reverse complement strand
GGCGGCCACGGCTACATCGCCGAGCACGGCATGGAACAGTTCGTGCGCGACGCGCGCATCGCCATGATCTACGAGGGCGCCAACGGCATCCAGGCGCTCGATCTGGTCGGGCGCAAGCTCGGCAAGGACGGCGGCCGCGCCATCATGGCGTTCCTCGGCGAGGTCGGCGCCTATGTGAAGGACAAAAGCGCGGACGAGAAGATGAAGCCTTATCTCGCGCCGCTCGGCACCGCCGCCGGCTACCTGCAGCAGGCCGCCATGTGGTTCATGCAGAACGCGCTTGCCAAGCCGGACAATGCCGGCGCCGGCTCGCACGATTTCATGCATTTGTTCGGCTTGGTGGCGCTCGGCTACATGTGGGCCCGCATCGCGGAAGCGGCGCTCGCCAAGCAGGACGGCGTGGGCTCGAGCATGGGCGCCAAGCTCGTCACCGCCCATTTCTTCATGGAGCGCATGCTGCCGGAGACCGCGGCGCACCTCGCGCGCATCCAGGCCGGCGCGGGCAGCCTGATGGAAGTGCCGGACGAGGGCTTCTGAGAGCCGCCACGCGGAGCGTGCGAGCTGGCCCTGGCGGCCGCGTTGAGCAAGCCGCTGCAGGCCGCCGGCCTCGGCGGCTTTACGCTTCCTTGCTCGATTGCAGCAATTGATCGAGATCCCGGATCAATTGCGCCAATGTGTCTTCGCGCTCCTTGATCCCGTCGGCAGTCGGGGATGCTTTGTCCTTGCCGCGTGCCTCGTCTTGGCGCTCGTCATCGGCTCGGGAAGCAAAAATGCCGTCATCGCCCGCGGTCGGTACGAGGGAGAGATGCGAATCGTCGATGAACGTTTCCCGCTCAACGACCGGTTCATGCCGTTGCAACACCTCGCGCAGCTCGTCTTCGCGCCAATCGTTGTCGTGCTGGTCGTCGGGCCAGTCAGGCGCGGAGCGGTCGATGATGATTCTCCGGCCGCGCACATCGGCGATTTTCATCACGAGGCGATAAAGAAGCCCGGCCATGCCCAGCCCGAACGCGACAACCAGCAATATTTCCGCAAGCGGCCTGGCAGGGGACGTTCCGGAGCCCGGCGTGAGCGATGCGTTGGCGCGCACAATGGTCCTTGAGTCATGGCTTGCGTCGTCGGGCGTTTGAGTCTTCGTTGCAGGTGGGACCGAGCCTGCAAGCGTATGGGCGGGTATCGAATCGGGGCTTTCCGCCTTGGCCGCTTCGACCGGGGGAGAATCGGGCCATGCCGCTGCGGCAGCGGGCGCATCCGCGCGCATTTGAGTGCCGGCGTGTGCGGTCGCGCTTGCCGGCGGAGCGGAAGTCTGTGGTGTTGACGGCGCCATGCTTTCGTTTTGCACGGGCTGTTTGACGGGTTCTTGCGCCGTCGCGCTGCTCGCAGATGCCGGTTGCGCCTTGGGCGGCGGCAAGGGCTCGGTATTGGCGCCGGTGGACGTCGACTTGGCAGCGGCGGCAGGCGCAAGCGTGGGTTTTTTGACTGCGCTTGCGTGTGTCGCCGGCGCTTTTGCCGACGTCGTTTGCGTAGCCGTGTGCTGCGTCGGCGGGCCCTCTTTTCGCAAAAACCAGCACTTGCGCCGTTTCTTTCGATCCGTGTGATAGTACCAGTGCTTGCCTTTCGGTACGGGGGATTTCGGCGCAAGAAGGCAATCGCTTGCACGCGCGGTATTCGCCGGCATCGCGATGCCCATGCCCCACACCAGAAGCGGAGCGGCGATTGCGGCCAGTCGGGTCGAGATGATTTGTGCAGACATGTGTCGCCTCCCATCACTGAACCGGCGAAAATGTTCCACACAAATTTCGATTGAAATGCGTCTCAATTGTGGGTGCAGGAGGACGTTTCCGAGACGCAGCGATCGGCCCGAAATGCAGTACAATGCATCGGGCCGCGCATCGCACGGAGGACTGTTGGTCGGTTAACTCAGGGCGCAGCAGAAACGCTGTGTTGCTTCGATAGTCAGCGCGGCCGGGCGCTGCCTTCGCTGATGAAAGTCAAAATCCGCGGGCCGGGCATATAGCCACGTTCCACCTGCTCGATGCCGAAGCCGGCCTGCTCGATCATGTCGGTGATCGGCCGGTTCAGATGGCACCCGCCGCTGAACCGGCTCCATAGCGGCGTCAGGCGGTTCTGCCATTTGCGCACGCTTTGCTCGGGAGCGAGGCCGTGTTCGACGAACAGGAGCTTGCCGCCCGGCTTGAGCACGCGGCGCATGTCCTGCAATGCACGCATGCCGTCAGGTATCGAGCACAAGGTCCAGGTGGTTACCACCGTATCGGTGCTTCTGTCTTCGAGCGGTATCTGCTCCGCCGAGGCTTCGAGACATCTGACCGGCCGCGCCGCTTCGCCTGCTTTCGCCGCCGTCATGCGCAACAGGGCCGGATCGGGCTCCAGCGCGATGATCTCGCGCGCCGCGGGCTTGTAGAGCTTGAGATTGAGGCCGGAGCCGACGCCGATCTCGAGCACGCGCCCCTCGGCCGCTCCGATCACGCGCTCGCGATAGGGCCTGAAGCGCTTGTTGCGCATGGCCAGATCGCAGAGCTTCGGCAGGAGAACGTGTCTGTAGAACGCCACGGCGAGACCTCGCGCTGATTTCCGGGCGCTCGATGCTCACCCGGTAGAGCCTAGGATATCGGTGCGGGCGGTGCGCGATGCAAGTTGAGAAGGCGTATTCGGATTTATAGCGCCGCGCGGGGGATTAGAACGCCAGCGAACAGATGCGCTGGCCCTTGGGCTTGTCCGATTTCAGGCTGCCCCGCAGGATGGTGAGGGCGTCTTTCTTCTTCTTGCCGGAAAATTCGTAGGTCCAAGTGGCGCCGTCCTCGGCCTTGCCTTCGCCCACGATCAGCATGGTGCCGGAAGGCGAGAGGATGCCGAGAAAGCGTTCCTTGCCGCGCGCATTCTTCACGTCGCTGGTCCACAGCGGGCCGGACACGGTGAACGTGATATGGAGGTCGAACGGCCGGAGCTTGTGCGGGTTGGCGGAATGCGAGCCGCAGACAAGCTTCGCCGCCACCTGCTTGCTGGCGGCCTCATCGGCCGAGGCAGACGGGCTCCATGCAGCGAAGGCAAGCGCCAGTGCCGCCGCGCAGCCGAGGTATCGCAACCCTTGCTGCGCGGCATCGCGGATCATCGCTTTATCTCCGATTGCGGAATTGGCCGCCCGGGCAATCAGCCGAACATCCATGAATCCGGTTTCTGGATCGGCTCGCCCGCGTTGAGGGCGAGCAATCCCTTCACGCAGCGGATCAGCGTCCAGGCCACCCACCACAGCAGTATCAGTGCGCCGACGCCGATATGCAGTGTGGCCGCGGCGACGATGAGGTAGAGCAGGCCGATCAGGAAGGTGTTGAGCTGGAACTGGAAATGCGTGCGCGCGGTCTCGTCGGCGCGCTCTTTTTGCATGTAGGCGATGGCCGCGCCGATGACCGCCGTGAGCCCGGTGAAAAACCCGGCCAGATAGAGGATGTAGATGGCGAGCGCCAGGCCGTAATCCGAAACGAGGGGGGCGTGAGCCTCGCCTTCGGCCTCGTCGCGGGCTCGCCGCGCCTCGCTTGCTCTGGTGTTGCTGGCCATTTCCGCTTCCCCCTTGGTAATTCCATCCGTGGCAGACGACGCCAACGCCACTTTGGCCCTCATTATCCCGTTACGCGCCTACAACACAATGCCCCTTGTCCCCAGCGGTCATGCTCTGACCCTCGCAGAGGGCGAGCCGCGACGGAGGACCGGCCGTGCCGGCCTCCGCGCCAGCGACTGGAGAGCGCAAGCAACCCGCTTAAAATATCGAAAGCTTGGGGTTAAGATGAGGCATTCGGGAGCGACACGCACCAAACGGAGGCAACCCGTGCGAAATTTCACCGCCCCCCTCGTCCTGATTGGCCTGATCGGCGTCCTGGCTTTCGGCGGACGGGCCCAGGCCCGCGACGTCTATCTGCACAAGCACACCGCGGCCGAGCTCAAGAGCATCTGCGCCAAAGTCAACGGCAAGTTCACCCAGGATTCCAGCAGTTATGACTGCGGCACCGACTGCAAGGGCAATCCGGGCACCGCCTGCAACGTCTTCTGCCGGCCGGGCAAGCGCTGCGTCGCCCAGGTGAACGGCGGCCGCCGGCCGCATGATGTCATGAGCGCATTGAAGGGGCGGCACCGGCACTGAGCGCGCCGGTGCGGCCGGAGCAAGCGCGTCATCAGCGATTGACCGTCTGCATGCCGGCCGGCGCGTAGCGCTCGCCGGCGGCGGCGCCCTTGGGAAACACTTTTTCGAGTCGGTCGATGTCGGCTGGCGCGGGCGTGATATCGAGCGCGCCGGCGTTCTCCTCCAGGTATTTGCGATGCTTGGTGCCGGGGATCGGCACCACGTCGTGCCCGCGCGACAGCACCCAGGCGAGTGCGATCTGCGACGGCTTGCATTGCTTCGCGGACGCCATCGTCTCGACCGCGCGCACCAGGTCGAGATTGCGCGCGAAGTTCTCGCCGGCAAAGCGCGGCGAGATGCGGCGGAAATCATCTTCCGCCAGGTCCTGCGGGTTCTTGATGCCGCCGGTGAGGAAGCCGCGGCCGAGCGGGCTGTAGGCGACGAACCCGATGCCGAGTTTGCGCACGGTCGGCAGGATCTCGTCCTCCACGTCGCGGCTCCACAACGATTATTCGGTCTGCAGTGCGGCGATGGGGTGTATCTTCGCCGCGCGGCGGATGGTGGCGGGCGCGGCTTCCGAGAGACCGAGGTAGCGCACCTTGCCTTGCCGCACCAGTTCGGCCATGGCGCCGCCGGTGTCCTCGATCGGCACCTTGGGATCGACGCGGTGCTGGTAATAGAGATCGATCGTCGCGATCCCGAGCCGCTTGAGGCTCGCCTCGCAGGCGCTCTTGACATAGTCGGGCTTGCCGCTGATGCGGAGCCGCTCCCCGTTGGGGCCGCGCACATTGCCGAACTTGGTGGCCAGCACGACCTGGTCCCGCTTGCCTTCGATGGCGCGACCGACCAGCTCTTCGTTGCGGAAGGGGCCGTACATATCGGCGGTGTCGAGGAAGGTGACGCCCAGCTCGATCGCGCGGTGAATGGAGGCGATCGATTCGGCGTCGTCGCCCGGCCCGTAGAATTCCGACATGCCCATGCAACCGAGGCCGAGCGCCGATACTCCGAGGCCGTCGCGGCCCAATGTGCGGTATTCCATGATCCAGCTCCTTGCCGGGAGTGCCGCCGCCCCGGATCACATGGGGTAGCGTGCCGGCTGCGGCAACCCGAGGATCTTGACTTTGGTCAAAGCGCAGCCCCGTGCGGCGTGCCCGAATTCATGACAAAACGAATCAGGACAGGGGGCGCTCATGACCACCACGATCTCCGGCAAGACCGACCCAGTCGTGCGCCGCATCACGGCGGGCGACGTCATCGAGGCGCTGGGCCAGGGCCTGCGCGACTTCCAGGCGCTGCCGCTGTGGGGCCTCACCGTCGGCGCCGTCTATGCCGGCGGCGGCATCCTGATCGTGCTGTCGATTGCGGCGCTCGGCATGAGCTATCTGGCCTATCCGCTGGCGGCCGGCTTCGCGCTGATCGGCCCGTTCGCGGCGGTGGTGCTCTACGAGGTCAGCCGCTGCCGCGAGCGGGGCGAGGGGGCGCCTTCGCCGCGCGCCATCATCGCCGCCGTGCGCGCGCGCAGCGAGATCGGCTGGATGGCCTTCGTCTCGGTCTTCATCTTCATCATGTGGATGTATCAGGCGCGCTTCCTGATGGCGCTGTTCTTCGGGCTACACGCCTCCTTCACCACCCTGCGGGAATTCATCGCCGTGGTGCTGTCGACCAACGAAGGGCTGGCCTTCCTGCTGATCGGTAACGCGGAAGGGGCCGTGCTGTCGCTGATCCTGTTCTCGGTGACGGTGGTGTCGTTTCCGCTGCTGCTCGACCGCGAGGTGGATTTCGTGACCGCCATGATCACCAGCGTGCGCGCGGTGGCGACAAGCCCCGGGCCCATGATCGGTTGGGCGGCGGTGGTGGTCATTCTGCTGATCGCGTCGGCGCTGCCATTCTTTCTCGGCCTCTTGGTGACGCTGCCGGTGCTCGGCCACACGACCTGGCATCTCTACCGCCGCATCGTGGCGCCGGTGGCCGCCGCGTAGTGCGCCGTCAGGCGATCGCCTGCGGTGCAATGGTCGCCGACAGCCGCAGCATCGGCGGCGCGCTCGGCGCTTTCATCAGTTCGTAATTGTCGAAGGCGCCGTCGGGGCAGATGAATTCGAACGAGGCCAGGATGCGGTCGACGGTCTCGCCGTCGCGCGAGAACGGCAGCAGCAGGCGCTCGTTATGCACCAGCCGGCCCTGGCGGTCGGTCATGTCCTGGATGGTGTAGACCGGCTGCCCGGTCGCGGCCGTCTGATGGTAGGGCGCCAGCCCGCTCGCGCAGCTGCCGCGCTGGATGACTTCGTCGAGAAATCTGCCGCGGCAGTCACCCGAGCCGTAGACTTGGCCGATGACGGCGCCGTGGAAGCGCATCATGAAGCGCACGCCGTCCTGGTTGCGCACGACGTCGAGAAAGCTCAGGCTGAGG
>JARRNI010000248.1:0-6579 GCA_037385125.1 Pseudolabrys sp. | reverse complement strand
GGTCAGCGCGCCGGTCCACAGGCTCGACAGGAAGCCGACGGTGGCGACCAGCAGCAGAATGACCAGCGAGGCCGACAGCCGGTTCTGCGCGTAGAGGCGCAGCAGCTCGTAGTCGAAGGCCGGGCGGGTGCCGCTGGACGAGATCAGCCGGTCGCGCGCGTCGCGCACGTATTGCGCCGCCAGCCGCCGCTTCACCGGTGAGGTCTGCGGCGGCACCGCGGAATGGTCGGATGGCTTGCCTGGACGCATGGAGACGATACGCGGGGCTGACGCGGTGAATACCGCCCGTTAACCTCGCCCATAATCCTTAAGAGCTTGCTTAAGGGCCGGCTAAAATCACTGGTTAACGAAAGTTACCAACCCTTTGACAGGGCCCGGCGCCCATGGTCCGGTGCCGTTTCGAGGGGAAAACGGATGGAGGAGTTGCCGAAAATGAAGCTCTACGACGCCGGCCGGGCGCCCAATCCGCGCCGCACCCGTATTTTCCTCGCCGAGAAGGGCATCAGCGTGCCGGCCGAGCAGGTCGACATGATGGCCATGCAGCACAAGACGCCGGAATACACCGCCATCAACCCGCTCCAGCGCATGCCGGCGCTGGAGCTGGATGACGGCACGGTCATCACCGAATCCATCGCCATCTGCCGCTATTTCGAGGCCCTCCACCCGGAGCCCTCCCTGTTCGGGCAGGGGGCCAAGGAGCTCGCCGAGATCGAGATGTGGAACCGGCGCTGCGAGCTCAACCTGATGTTCCCGGTGGCGCAGGTCTTCCGCCACTCGCACCCGGCCATGAAGGAGCTGGAAGTGCCGCAGGTGGCGGAATGGGCCGAGGCCAACCGGCCGCGCGTCGAAGAATTTCTCAATATCCTCGACGCGCAGCTCAAGACGCATCGCTTCGTCGCCGGCGACAAGTTTTCGGTCGCCGACATCACCGCGCTCTGCGCGATCGATTTCATGAAGCCGTCGAAAATCCCGCTGCCGGAAGGGCTCGACAATCTGAAGCGCTGGCACGCCGAGGTGTCGGCGCGGCCGAGCGCGAAGGCGTGACTCCGATCATTCCGGAGCGCCCGCCGAAGCCGCAAGGCGAAGGCAGGCGAGCTCGGAATCCAGATATAAAGGCCGAGCACGCACCTGGATTCCGGGTTGCCTCGCTGCGCCCGGCCCCCGGAGTGACGGCCAGGGAGCGGCGAAGATGAAGCTCACCATTGTCGGCTGCGGCGACGCCTTCGGCTCGGGCGGGCGCGGCAACACCTGCTTCTGGCTGGAGACGGCCAAGGCCACGCTGGTCGTCGATTTCGGCGCCACCGCGCTGCCGGGGCTGAAAGGGCAGGGGCTCTGCCCCAACGCCATCGACGCCGTCGTGCTCTCGCACCTGCACGGCGACCATTTCGGCGGCTTGCCGTTCCTGCTGCTCGACTATCAGTTCCTGGCGCGGCGCGAGCGCGACTTGCTGATCGCCGGTCCGCCCGGCACGAAAGAACGGCTCGACGCGGCGCTCGAAGTGTTCTTCCCCAAATCGACCGGAACGAAATGGCGCTTTCCCTGGCGCGTTGAGGAGATTGCCGTCGGCGTCGAAACGGAAGTGCTCGGTCACACGGTGCTGAGCGCAGAGGTGATGCACCAATCGGGCGCGCCGTCGACCGCGCTGCGCCTGTCGGACGGCGACAAGACCTTGGCCTATTCCGGCGACACCGAATGGACCGATGCGCTGCTGCCCATTGCAGCCGACGCCGACCTGTTCATCTGCGAATGCTATGCCTATGCCGGCAGCAAGATCACCGGGCATATGAGCTGGGAGATTCTGAAGCCGAAAATTCCCGCCCTCAACGCCAGACGCGTGATGTTGACCCACATGAGCCCAAGCGTGCTGGCGCAGCGAGACGTACTGAAAGGCGAGGGCGTTTTGATCGCAGCGGATGGTCGCATATTTGAATTCTAATATTGATTTTTTTCGAGTCTCGGACAGGAGACTTATTACAAATTATTAATGGTCGCGTGCCGCATGATTCCAATTGCAGCGCCGTTTATTTTCTCGCAAACCATAGGAGACAGTCATGTCGACGATTGTTGGGAATGGCGAAACTGCTTCGAAGAAAAAGCCCGTCAAGCTTGCTCTCGCTGCCGCAATGATTGCTTTAGCGGGCAACTGGTCGCGCATGCCGGGCATGCCAGATGGCAACGCCCCGTCACGGTGATGACCGATGACGGGGCCGGGTGTTCATCGCCGCCGATGGCTTTGTACTCGATTTCGAGGGCCTACTTCCTCTCCAACAGCGCGATCAGGCTCGACGTATCCCAGCGCTTGCCGCCCATGGCCACCACTTCCGAATAGAACTGGTCGACCAGCGCGGTGACCGGCAGGTGCGCGCCGTTGTTGCGCGCCTCGCCCAGGCAGATGCCGAGATCCTTGCGCATCCACTCCACCGCGAAGCCGGAATCGAACTTGCCAGCGGCCATGGTCTTGTAGCGGTTCTCCATCTGCCAGGACTGCGCCGCCCCCTTGGAGATAGTGGCGATCACCTTCTCGATGTCGAGGCCCGCCCGCTTGGCGAAATGCAGGCCCTCCGACAGGCCCTGCGCCAGTCCGGCGATGCAGATCTGGTTGACCATCTTGGTAAGCTGGCCGGCGCCGGGCTCGCCGATCAGGTTGCAGGCGCGCGCGTAAGCCGCGATCACTTTCTCGGCCTTGCCGAACGGGCCGGCCTCGCCGCCGCACATCACGGTAAGCACGCCGTTCTCGGCGCCGGCCGATCCGCCGGAAATCGGCGCGTCGACGCAATCGAAGCCCGCCTTCTTGCCGGCGGCATGCAGTTCGCGCGCGATTTCCGCCGACGCGGTGGTGTGATCGACGAAAATGGCGCCCTTCTCCATGGCCTGGAAGGCGCCGTCGGGTCCCAGCGTCACCTCGCGCAGGTCGTTGTCGTTGCCGACGCAGGCCATGACGAAATCTTGGCCCTGCGCGGCGGCCTTCGGGGTGGGCGCCGACTTGCCGCCGTATTCCTTGACCCATTTCTCGGCCTTGGCGGCGGTACGGTTATAGACGGTCACCGAATGGCCGCCCTTGTTCTTGAGATGTCCGGCCATGGGGTAGCCCATCACGCCCAAGCCCAAAAACGCCACCTTCGCCATCTGTTCCTCCTTATAAAATCCGCTGATGCCTTGGCGCGTCGGCGCCAATGCCTATGTGCCCCCCTAGGTCACCCGTGGCGGCGGGCGCGTCAACCACCCTCTTTCTTTGCGCCTCTTTGCGCGCATTGACCCCGGCGCCGCCGCGCCTATGGTGGCGCCCGACTTGGCGCTCAGGCGAGCAAGGATGGACGACATGGCTGTGACGAAGGAACAGGTTCTGGCGGCGCTGGCGCAGGTGAGCGCGCCCGGCGGCGGCGCCTTGCCCGATGCGAAAGTTCTCTCCGACGTCGTCGTCTCCGACGGCAAGGTGTTCTTCTCCCTCACCGTCGATTCCGGCGCGGTGAAGGCGTGGGAGCCAGTGCGCCAGGCCGCCGAGGACGCGGTGCGCGCCGTGCCCGGCGTGCAGTCGGCGCTTGTTGCGCTGACCGCCGAGCGCGCCGCCGGCGCCGGCCGCGCCCAGCCGCAGCAACAGCCGCAACAGCAGCAGCCGGGCGGGCAGCCGCACCGCGCCGCCCATCCCAACGACCGGGTGCAGCCGGGCGTGCCCAGTGTCGAAGCGGTGATCGCGGTCGCCTCCGGCAAGGGCGGCGTCGGCAAGTCGACCACCGCGGTCAATCTGGCCCTCGGCCTGCGCGACCTCGGGCTCAAGGTCGGCGTGCTCGACGCCGACATCTACGGGCCGTCGATGCCCAAGCTGCTCGCCATTAAGGAAAAGCCGCAGACCATCGGCGGCACGCGGCTGAAGCCGATCGAGCGCTACGGGCTGACCGTCATGTCGATCGGCTTCCTGATCGACGAAGAGACCCCGATGATCTGGCGCGGGCCGATGGTCATGTCGGCGATCACCCAGATGCTGCGCGAGGTGGAGTGGGGCAAGCTTGACGTCATGGTGGTCGACATGCCGCCGGGCACTGGCGACGCGCAGCTTACCATGGCGCAGCAGGTGCCGCTGAAGGGCGCGGTGATCGTCTCGACGCCGCAGGATCTGGCGCTGCTCGATGCGCGCCGCGGCGTCTCGATGTTCAAGCGCGTCAACGTGCCGGTGCTCGGCGTCGTCGAGAATATGAGCTATTTCCTGTGCCCGAAATGCGGCGAGCGCTCCGACATTTTCGGCCATGGCGGCGCGCGCAAGGAGGCCACGCGTCTCGGCGTGCCGTTCCTCGGCGAGGTGCCGCTCGACATGGAGATCCGCGAGAAATCGGATGCCGGTCTGCCGGTGGTCGCCACGGCGCCGGAAGGCCCGCACGCCACCATCTATCGCGAGATTGCTGCCGAGGTGTGGAAGCAGATCAAGCCCGGCGCGGCCCCCGGCCGCGCCGCGCCCAAGATCGTGAGCGAGGCGTAAGGCTTTAAGGCGTAGCTACCTCCACGGGAGGGGATCAATGGCCCTCCCCATCAAAGGGGAGGGCCGTTGCGTATTCCGCTAGAAGTACAGCGATATGTCGCGGGGATAGGCCGTGCACGAGGCGATGTCGGGCACGATGTCCTGCGGCAGCTTCGGCTGCTTGCGCAGGCCGATGGTGTCGCGGATCGCCGCCTCGTACGTCTTCAGCCCCGGCAGCACGTCCTGCGCCGCCTTCTGACGCCATGCCACTTCCTTGTCGTAGGTGGCGAGCGTCTTGTCGAGCGCCTTCAGCGCAGCGTCCTTGTCGGGCGCCTTGGCCGTGAGCGCGCGGCGGGCGTGATAGAGCTCGGAGCGGATTTCGCTCGCGCCGGCAATCTGGCCGAGCTTGTTCATCGCGGCCTCGATCGTATCCGCGGCCTTCTTCGGCTCCTGGCTGTTGATGACGCCGCGCAGGCCATGCAGCGTCAGCTTCAGCGCGGTCAGCGCGGCGCCGCCTTCGATGGTCTGGATCGCGTTGCGCACCGGTTCGTAGGCGCTGTCCACGTCGCGGCGGTACTTCAGCCGCGCGATCCGGTCCGCCGTCAGCAGCTTGCGGAAGGCCTGGTGCCGTGGCTGCCAATCAGCGGGGATCGACGCCTTCATCTTCTTGTCATTGGCGGTAAGCTTGGCGACTTCGGCGACGACCGCCTTCTTGCGGCCGGCGGCCGCCTTTTCCGGGATGAAATCGAGCTGGTCCTTCAGCTTTTTCATCTCGGTCTGATTGCGCCGGATATCCTCCTGGATGTCACGCACGTGGTGGTGCAGCGGCGCGTAGGTCTCGGCACGCTTGTCGATCATGGCCGATGACTTGTTGACGTCGGCGAGCAGGTTGAAGGCGGCGGTCGCCTTGGCGAAGCTGCCGGCGACGTCCTTGCGCATCTCGGCGGGCAGGCTGGCAAGGTCGAGCTCCTGCGCCTTGGCGATTGCCGCCTTGATGGCCGTGCCGTTGTTCTTGAACTCACCGGTCACGTATTGCTCGACGCATCGTTGCAGGCCCGGATTGATCGGCGGTGGCGCCGTGGTGGCGGCGAGCGTCACCCGCTGCGGCAGGTAGTTGACGAGCCGCGGCGAGAAGGCGACCACCACCAGCACCAGAAGCTGCATCAGGATGAAAGGGATGACGCCCTTGTACATCGAGATCGTCTTGACGATCGGCGGCGCCACGCCGCGCAAGTAGAACAGCGCGAAGCCGAACGGTGGCGTCAGGAACGAGGTCTGCATGTTGATGCCGATCATCACGCCCAGCCACACGGCCGTGATGTTGGCTCCCGGATCGGAGAGCAGGATCGGCGCCACGATCGGTACCACGACCACCGAGATTTCGATGAAGTCGATGAAGAAGCCGAGGATGAAGATCACCCCCATGACGGTCCAGAATTGGCCCCAGAAGCCGCCAGGCAGGCTGGTCAGGAAGTTCTTGACCAACTGCTCGCCGCCGAAGCCGCGAAACACGGCGGTCAGCATGGCGGCGCCCATCAGAATGATGAACACGAGCGCGGAGGTCTTGGCGGTCTCCACCATCACGCTTTGCAGCGTGTTGTCGATCCTGAGCGCCCTGAGCCCGCTCCAGACCAGCGCCCCGATCAAGGCGGTCACGCAGACCACCGAGATGATGAGCCAAGTGAAGTCGGTACTGGTGGAGAGCTTCTTGACGTTGATCGGATGGTGATGCGCACCGAAGATGACGATCGCCACCGAGACGAGGGCGATTATTGCAGGCCAGTAGGCGCCGCGCTTGCCTTGGTAGAGCTGGTAACCCGCCATGATCAGCGCGCCGGCGGAGCCGACAGCACCGGCCTGGTTCACCGTGGCGATGCCCATTATGATCGAGCCGAGCACGATAAAGATGAGCGCCAGTGGCGGCACCAGCGACATCGCGACCCGGCCGGCAAAGCGCAGGTCGTACTTGCCCTCATAGGGCACCGCCGGCGCTGCTTTCGGTCGCAGCGCCGCGGCGATCAAGATGTAAGTGATGTAAACCGCGACCAGCAGTAGACCAGGCACCAGCGCGCCGAGGAACATTTCGCCGGCGCTGGTCGAGGTGACGTCGAAGCTCGACGGCATGGTCA
>JARRNI010000247.1:0-6580 GCA_037385125.1 Pseudolabrys sp. | reverse complement strand
GCTCGCCACGCTCGACGATACGCAGAAGACCAAAGCCCAGCAGATCCTTCCGGGTCTGGCGTTCGGCCCGGGCATGATGCACGGCACATTCGCCGGAGGCCCGCCCTTCCGTCATTGATTGTGCTTGAAAAGCGAAGACGCAAATCCCTCCGGGCGCGCCAGGCGCCCGGAAGCCGCCCCGTACCACATCGTCGATGCATCCAAGCATCTCTATCCAAGCCGAAATGTTCGGCGAAAGCCAATGGCCATTTTGATCCAAATCAGTGCTGGTTTGCCAGGAGAGAGGCAATATTTGAGCTGGACGCGGAGGCTCAAAGCATATGCTCGATGTCACGAAATCCGCGAATACCGACAATCGCGATGCCCCGGCGCGCGCGACGCGCCGTCGGCGTGCCATTGTGCTGGCGGCGGTGGCCGTGCTGGCCGTTGCGGCGGGCTTCGGCGCCTGGGCTAAATTCTTCAGTCCGGTCAAGGTGCAGGTCTCGCATCCCGCCGCCAATGTGGCGGTGCAGGTGTTCGGCCTCGGCACCGTGGAGGCGCGCGTCACCTCCAAGGTCGGCTTCAAGATTGCCGGGCTGCTGGTCGACCTGCGCGCCGATGTCGGCGACCGCGTCGCCAAGGGCACCGTGCTGGCCCGGCTCGACGACCGCGAGCAGAAGGCGCAGGTCGCCCGCTCGCAGGCTGCCGTGCAACAGGCCGAGGCCAATCTGGAGAAGGCCAACGCCAGCGTGCAGAAAGCGCAAGCCAATTATGAGAACGCCAAGCGGATTAACGAACGCCGGCAGCAGCTCGTGCAGAGCAAGACCACCTCGGTGGAGGCAGCAGAAACCGCGCAGGCCGCGCAAGACGCCGCTTTCGGAGATTTGAATTTGGCGAAAAGCAACGTTTCGGTGGCCAAGGCCGCCATTGCCGACGCCAAGGCGCAGGAGCGGCAGCAGGAGGTCACCCTGGATTTCCACACGCTCACCGCACCCTACAACGCCATGGTGACGGCGCGGCTGAAGGAACTTGGTTCTGCGCTCGCCGCCAACGAGCCGGTTTTTACCCTGATCGATCCGAAGACGATCTGGGTGCTCGCCTATATCGACGAGAGCAAGGCGGGCGAAACCAAGGTCGGCGAGCCGGCCGAAATCGTTCTCCGTTCGCATCCGCACCAGCGCCTACCAGGGCATGTCGCCCGCATTGAACCGGAGAGCGATCGCGTCAACGAGGAGCGTAAGGTCGAAGTCGCATTCGACCAGATACCACCCTATGCCAATCTCGGTGAGCAGGCCGAGGCCTACGTCACGACCGTGCACCTCCCGCAAGCGCTGCTGGTACCCGAGGCGGCGATCCTCGATCTCAGCAAGGACCACGGTACGGTGTGGACCGTCGAGAGTGGGCATCTCCGGCAACGCGAAGTGACCCTCGGCCATCGGCTGCTCGACGGCCGTTACGAAATCACCGGCGGCGTGCCGGCAGATGCGCAGGTGGTTACGCAACTGTCCAACAGGTTGCGAATCGGGCGCGGGGCGAGGATTGCCAGCGAGCCGAAGCGATGAATCTGGCCTATCGAGACATCAAGCACAATCTGCTGCGCTTCGTGCTGACGTGCTTCGGCTTAAGCTTGTTGCTCGGGGTCGTCATCTTGATTACCGGCGTTTATCGCGGCCTGATAGACGACGCACTGCGGCAGGCGCGCGCAGCGCATGCGGATCTCTGGGTGGTCGAGGCCGGCACCAACGGTCCCTTCGCGGAGGCATCCCGCATTCCCGGGGATACGAGGGAGCTTGTCGCTCGGGTTTACGGTGTGGAGCGCGCCGGCGCGGTCACCTACCAGTCAGTGCAGACTGAGCTGAACGGCAAGCCGCTGCGGCTTTTCATCATCGGCTATGAGCTGGGCAGGCCTGGTGGTCCGACACGACTCATCGCTGGCCGCGACATCATGCGCAGCCATTACGAAATGGTCGTGGATCGATCTGCTGGACTCGCCTTGGGTCAGGAGGTACCGCTGGGCACGCACGGCCACAAATTTACTGTTGTCGGCTTGACGCGCAACAACGTTACCAATTCCGGCGACCCTGTTGCTTACGTCACTCTCCAAGATGCCCAAGCGCTGCAATTCGAGCTCGCCCCTCCGGCTGAGCGCCGCGAGGTCGCTCGCGGCGGGCCGATCGAAACAAGCAATCAAATCAATACCGTCATCGTCAAGGTATCACCCTATGTTCCAATCAAAGAAGTCGCGGCGGCGCTTACGCGTTGGAAACATCTCACATCCCTCACCGAACAGCAGCAGGAGACGTTGCTGAGTAAGCAGATTATCGAGAAATCGCGCAAGCAGCAGTTGATGGTGCTGGTCCTGCTGGTGATCGTATCGGCAGTTATCATCGCCTTGATTATATATACACTGACCTTGGATAAAGCGCGATCGATCGCTACGCTCAAGTTCGTCGGTGCGCCGGATCGGACCATTGTTGGCTTGATCGTGGAACAGGCGCTCACGATGGGAATTGTCAGTTTTGCCATCGGCTTAGCCGCGATCCTTACTTTCCAGGGCTATGCGCCGCGACGGCTCGTGATCCTACCCGGAGATGTGATGGTCGTTCTCGCAATCACAGTCGTGATTTGCCTCGCCGCCAGCATCTTCGGCATCCGGCTGGCTCTGAGCATCGACCCTGCGGAAGCGCTTTCGGCGGCGGGGTAATGGTCATGGCCGACAAGACCCCGGTCGTGTGTGTCGAGCACTTGTCGAAGCATTTCGGGGCGGGGACCGCGCGGGTCGACGCGCTGCGCGACATCGAGATGGAGGTCTATCCCGGCCAGGTGGTCGGACTGATGGGCCCGAGCGGTTCCGGCAAGACCACGCTGCTCAACTGCATCGCCTGCATCCTGGAGCCGAGCGGCGGGCGCATGACCCTCGACGGCGAGATGGTCTATGACGGGCGCTGGCTGCGCGCCGACCTGCGCCGGCTGCGGCTCGACAAGATCGGCTTCATCTTCCAGTACCCCAACCTGCTGCCCTTTCTCGACGGCACCGACAATGTCGCGGTGGTGCTCGATCTTGCCGGCTACGGCAGGGCGGCGGCGCGCGAGCGGGCGGTCGGCCTGCTCGACTATCTCGAGGTCGGCCACCGCAAGCACGCTATGCCGGCACAGCTTTCCGGCGGTGAGGCCCAGCGCGTAGCGATCGCCCGCGCGCTCGCCAACCGTCCGCGCATCATCCTGGCCGACGAGCCGACCGCGCCGCTCGATTCCGCGCGCGCGCGCACCGTCATGGATCTCTTGCGCAGGATTGCCGCCGAGCAGGATGCTGCCATCATCGTGGTGACCCACGACGAGATGATCCTTGACCGCTTCGATCATATTTTCCGGCTGCGCGACGGCCGGCTGGAGCACGACCAGCCTGAGAAGCTGGCGTCCTGATCGGGCCGGCCTTGCGGCTTGACATCAGGCCATTATTTCAATAGTCGTTGAAATATGGAAACAACGGACACCGTTACAGCTCTGGCCGCGCTGGCGCAGGAGCATCGCCTGGCGATCTTCCGCCTGCTGGTGCAGGCGGGCCCGCAGGGCCTGCCGGCCGGGCAGGTGGCCGGAGAGCTCAAGCTCGCGCCCAACACGCTCACCTTCCATTTCGACCGGCTGCGGCTCGCCGGCCTCGTCACGCAGCGGCGCGAGGGCCGCTCGATGATCTACGCGGCGCAGTTCGAGACCATGAACGCGCTGCTCGGCTTTCTCACCGAAAACTGCTGCCAGGGCTCGGCGGAAAAATGCGCGCCGGCAATTTGCGCGCCGGCCAAGCCGAAGACTGCAAAGCCCGCTCGCGCCAAGAGCCCGGTGTCCTGAAAGGGAGGATGCGCCCCATGAAACGCCTGCACGTGCATGTCTCGGTTGACGATATCGACAAAGCGGTCGGCTTCTACGCGGCCCTATTCGCCGCCCAACCCGCTGTGCGCAAAGACGACTACGCCAAATGGATGCTCGACGACCCGCGCGTGAATTTCGCGATTTCGACGCGCGGGCGTGACGCTGGGCTCGATCATCTCGGCATCCAGGTCGAGAGCGCCGACGAGCTCAAGGATGTCTACACGCGCATGCAGGAGGCCGGCGGCGCCATTCTCGAGCAGGGCCACACCACCTGCTGCTACGCCCAATCGGAGAAATCCTGGACCGACGATCCGGCCGGCATCGCCTGGGAAGTTTTCCATACCACCGGCGAGACAACCGACTACGGCGTGAGCGTGCAACGCGGCGCACAGATCGCGCAGGCCAAGGCCTGCTGCGTTTCGCGGCCAGATGTCAAAGAGACCGCATCATCTTGTTGTTGAGGCCGGCCATGAGTGAAAAAGTCTACAACGTTCTGTTCCTGTGCACCGGCAATTCGGCGCGCTCGATCATGGCGGAGGCGGTGCTCAACCGCGCTGGGCAGGGGCACTTCCGCGCCTTTTCGGCCGGCAGCCAGCCAAAGGGAAAAGTACATCTCTACACGATTGATCTCCTGCGCAAGCTGCATTTCGATGTGAGCGGGTTCCGCTCGAAGAGCTGGCTGGAATTCGCGCAGCCGGATTCGCCCAAGCTCGATTTCGTGTTCACCGTCTGCGACAACGCTGCCGGCGAGACCTGCCCGGTCTGGCCGGGCCAGTCGATGACGGCCCATTGGGGCGTGCCCGACCCGGCGGCGGCCACCGGCACGGAGGCCGAGGTCTGCTACGCCTTCGCCGACGCGCTGCGCATGCTGACCAACCGCATCAATATTTTCGTCAGCCTGCCGCTCGAAAAGCTCGACCGCCTGAGCCTGCAGAAGAAGCTCGAGGACATCGGCAAGACCAAGGACGAAGCGCCCGCCTCCGCCGCCGAATGAGGCGCGCTTCCGTCATCGACATCATAGACCGACAAGACGCTTAAGCAGGCCACTCACATGTCCACGTTCGAACGCTATCTCAGCCTCTGGGTCGCCCTCTGCATCATCGTCGGAATCGCGCTCGGGCACGTCTTTCCGGCCGTGTTCCATGTGATCGGCGCGGCGGAGATCGCCAAGGTCAACATGCCCGTAGCGGTGCTGATCTGGCTGATGATCATTCCCATGCTGGTGAAGATCGACTTCGCCGCCTTGTCGCGGGTCAAAGAGCACTGGCGCGGCATTGGGGTGACGCTGCTGATCAATTGGGCCGTGAAGCCTTTTTCCATGGCGTTCCTCGGCTGGCTGTTTATCGGCTGGGCGTTCAGCGCGTATCTGCCCGCCGGCCAGATCAACAGCTACATTGCCGGCCTCATCCTGCTGGCGGCGGCGCCGTGCACGGCCATGGTTTTCGTGTGGAGCAACCTGTCGAACGGCGAGCCGCATTTCACGCTGAGCCAGGTCGCGCTCAACGATGTGATCATGGTGTTCGCCTTCGCGCCCATCGTCGGCCTGCTGCTCGGCCTGTCAGCGATCACCGTGCCGTGGGAGACCTTGCTGCTTTCGGTCGGCCTCTACATCGTGGTGCCGGTGATCATCGCGCAGATCGTCCGGCAGAGCGTGATGGCGCACGGCGGCAGCGCAGGACTGCAGCGGCTGCTGGTTACGCTGCAGCCGGTCTCGCTGGTGGCGCTGCTCGCCACGCTGGTGCTGCTGTTCGGATTCCAGGGTGAGCAGATCCTTGCGCAGCCGCTGATCATCGCGATGCTGGCGGTGCCGATCCTGATCCAGGTCTATTTCAACGCGGGCCTTGCCTATCTGCTCAACCGTGCCGCCGGCGAGGCCCATTGCGTGGCCGCGCCGTCGGCGCTCATCGGCGCCAGCAATTTCTTCGAACTGGCGGTCGCCGCCGCCATCAGCCTGTTCGGCTTCAATTCCGGCGCTGCGCTGGCCACCGTCGTCGGCGTGCTGATCGAGGTTCCCGTCATGTTGTCGGTGGTGAAGATCGTCAACAGCAGCCGCGGCTGGTATGAGGCTGGCGCCAGCGTGCGCCAGCGCCTGGCCGGCGGAAAGGCCGCGCCGGCCGAATAGTCCGGCGCCCGCGTTGACGTGGGTCAAGGCCGCGCTAGGCGGGCGTGCCATGCGGGGCGCATGCCGACCGCCATCGCCCTGCGCAAGCTGCTTCTAGCCGGTTCGCTGCTCGCCGCCACCCTCTGGCTGGGCGCGGCGCCGGCCTTGGCGCAAGCACCAGCGCAGCAAGGCAAGCCGGTCGAGCTCGTGCTGTTCTACGGCCGCGGCTGCCCGCACTGTGGCGCCATGCGCGACTATCTCGCCACGCTGAAGAACCGCTTCCCGCAACTGCGGGTGCGCGCCTATGAGGTCTATTTCGACCCCGCTAACGACCGGTTGTTCGAGGGCATGGCCGATGCCTATGGCATCAAGATCGAAGGCGTGCCCACCGCCTTCCTCGGCGACGCGGCGTTCGCCGGCTATGCCGAGGACATGCAGCCGGTGATCGAGCAGCATATCCGCCAGTGCATCGCGCAAGGCTGCGCCTCGCCGCTGACGCGCGTCGCGGCGGCGGGCTCGGCGCCGAGGCGGGCTTTGACGCTGCCGGCGGTGCTGTCTGGCGCGGCGGTCGATGCCATCAATCCTTGCGCCTTCGCCGTGCTGATCATCCTGATCGCCGGCGTGCTCGGTGCC
>JARRNI010000246.1:0-8532 GCA_037385125.1 Pseudolabrys sp. | reverse complement strand
TGACGCAGATCGCGGAGATGGTCAGCCAGGTGAAGTCGGCGCTAGTCGACAGCTTCTTGACGTTGATCGGGTGATAGTGCGAGCCGAATATGACGATCGCCACCGAGACCAGCGCGATGATCGCAGGCCAGTAGGCGCGACGCTTGCCCTGGTGGAGTTGGTAGCCCGCCATGATCAGGGCGCCGGCAGAGCCGACGGCACCGGCCTGGTTCACCGTGGCGATGCCCATGATGATGGAGCCGAGCACTATGAAGATGAGTGCCAGTGGCGGCACTAGGGCCATGGCGACGCGGCCGGCAAAGCGCAGGTCGTACTTGCCCTCGTAGGGCACCGCCGGGGCGCTCTTCGGCCGCAGCGCCGCAACGATCCGGATGTAGGTGATGTAGACGGCCACCAGCAGGAGGCCGGGCACCAGCGCGCCCAGGAACATCTCGCCGGCGCTGGTCGAGGTGACGTCGAAGCTCGACGGCATGGTCAGTTCGCCGGTCGTCAGCTTGTAGAGCAGCTTGCGGGCGGTGCCGGCCTGATCGGTGGCGGCGCCGAGCTGGTCGGCGAGAATGATCAGCACGATCGACGGCGGAATGATCTGGCCGAGCGTGCCGGAGGCGGCGATGGTACCGGTCGCCAGCGGATGCGAATAGTTGTTACGCATCATCGCTGGCAGCGAGATCAGGCCCATGGCCACCACGGTCGCGCCGACAATACCGGTGGTGGCGGCGAGCAGGGCACCCACGAACACCACCGAGATGCCCAAGCCGCCGCGGACCGGTCCGAACAGCTGCGCCATGGTGACCAGCAGATCCTCGGCGATGCGCGACCTCTGCAGCATGATCCCCATGAACACGAACAGTGGAATGGCGATCAGCGTGTCGCGGTCGGGGTCCCAATAGACGCTGCGGAAGTTGGACACGGCGGCGGTCAGCCACTGCGTGGGGCCATCCTGTACGAAGAACGCGTCGACGTTGCCGTGGGTCAGCCATCCGGCCAATGAAGCGATGGCGACGGCGACGATCGCCGAGCCGGGCAACGCGAAGGCAACCGGGAAGCCCGAGCCGAGCGCCACCATCATGAGCAGGATCAGAAGGGCGATAAAGAAGACTTCCATGGGTCCCGCTCAGGTCTCGTAGGTCTCATGGGCGACGCCGGTTTCGAGCTGGCGCTTGCCCGGATCGCCGCGGAAGTCGGCGATCGATTCCAGGAAATAGCCGCTGAACTGCAGCAGCATGGTCACTGCGTAGATGGCGAGGAACCCAGCCATCCAGTATTTAACGTAGAGGCCGAAGCCGGTCTGGGTCACCTCGAAGCTGAGCAGCGGGCCGTTGATGATCGACGCGCTGTTGTTCATCCCATAATGGATGATGACCCAGCACAGGCTCATGCCGAGCACCACGCAACCGACGGCGTTGACAATGCCCTTTTTGCGTTCGCTGAAGCCCGAATAGAAGACGTCAACGCGGACGTGGCCTTCTTCCATCAGGGTGTAGGCGCTGGCGAACAGGAATAGCGCGGCGTACCAGAACCGCACCAGATCGGCCATGAAGGCCTGTTCGTACGAAAAGACGAAGCGGCTGAACACGATCAGCAGTTCGGCGACCACCACCAGTAGTGCCAGCCAGGTGAAGCCGAGGGTGCGCGGCCGGCTGATCGCGATGCCGATGCCGATGATGATCATCGGGAAGTGGACATAGGTGCCGCGGAAGCTCGACCGGCTCAAATCGAACGCCATCTTCTCGCCGACCAGGCCGGGCAAGAAGCCTTCGACCCGAAGGAACGACACGATGATGTCCGCGATCCCGATCAGCAGCACCGCCCAGAACGCGGCGCGCACGATGAAACGAACGATGCCGTAGATCGTTTCGCTTTCGGCGCGCAGCGGGCGTCCGGGCGTCCGTAGCACGTACGCGATCGCCGCCGCCCACGCGAGCACATAGAGCGTAGCCTGAACGAGGAATGCCGAGACCGTGGCGATCATGCACCACGCGAAACAACGGCAAAGAACGATGATCACCGTCTCGTTGTCCGACGGTGCAAGCGTCTGCACGACATCGGTGCGGCCATGATCAGCCATTCAAGGCAAGCTCCCCCACAAGCAGGGACGGGGCATGGCCCCGTCCCATTTCTTCTCAGCGATCCAGGATCGGCTTAGATGCCAACCACGCGGTTGCGCTCGTCGGCGTAGGGGGCGTCCGAGTAACCCGTCCAGGTGCCGACGTTCTTGCGTGCGGCGACGTATGAGTCATAGACCTTCGCCGTCAGCTTGTCGTGCGCGCGAGTCTCCTCCATCACAGCCTTCGTCGCCTTGCCGAAGCTGTCGTAGATCTCGTCGCTGAACTTCTTCAACTTGACGCCGTGATCGTTGACCAGCTTCTGCAGGTAGATACCGTTGTTCCAGGTGGTTTCGGCCATCTGGCGGGCGTTTTCCTCGTTGCAAGCGGCCTGGATCATAGCCTGGTCGAGCTTCGACAGCTTGCTCCACCAGGACTTGTTCATGCCCATCGCAACCTGCGAGCCGGGCTCGTGGAAGCCCGGGTAGTAGTAGTACTTGGCCGCCTCGTAAAACTTCATGAAGTAGTCGTTGTACGGACCGACCCACTCGGTGGCGTCGATGGCGCCGGAAACCAGGTTCTCGTAGATCTGGCCGCCGGGCAGCGATACCGGCGAAGCGCCGAGCTTGGCCAGCACGTCGCCGCCGAGGCCCGGGATACGCATCTTGAGGCCCTTGAAGTCGGCCGCGGTGTTCATTTCCTTGTTGAACCAACCGCCCATCTGAACGCCGGTGTTGCCGGCGGCCCAGGCCTTGAGGCCGAACTTGTCGCTCACCTCGTCCCACAGATCCTGGCCGCCGCCGTATTTGATCCAGGCGTCCATCTCGGTGTAGAGCAGGCCCATCGGAACGGTGGTGAAGAATGCGAAGGCCGGGTGCTTGCCCTTCCAGTAGTACTCGGCCGCAATGTAGGCCTGCGCGTTGCCGGAAGCGACCGCATCGAACGAGCCGAAGGCTTTAACGCGCTCGCCGGCCGCGTAATACGTCACATGAATGCCACCGTCGGTCAGTTCACCGATGCGCTTGGCAAGGCGCTGCGCGCTCAGGCCGAGGCCCGGAAAGTCGCGCGGCCAGGTCGAGACGATGACCATCTCGGTCCGCTTCTGCGCGATCGCCGGCGCGGCCAGAGTCGTGGCCGCGGTTGCGCCGGCCACAAGGCCGCTGGTCTTGATAAAGGATCGGCGATCCATCTTCTTGCTGTCGGGCATCTTCCCCTCCGTGGTGCTTTCCGTTTTCCGCATTAGATTTCCCTCTCCAACTCTCTTCTCTCTCTCTTGCTTGTTTAGCAACTGCGGTTCGATCGCAAACAACCAGCAGTTCTCTCGCCCCATAATCACGGGACATGGGGCCATCCAAACATGCTTTGCGGGGGTGGGCCACCGGCCGCCCGTTTGGCGATCTGCTCGTGAGAGTGGCTACGGCGCATTGCCGATGCCGGCGACTCGACTCTCGTGTGAGAGACGTTGAGCCGCAGCGCCCCCTGAGCCCGCGCCGGACGCTCCTGCCCGGCGGCATGGATCTTAGCTTGTTCTTCTTTCCCCATCGCCCGGCCGCGGGGCCGGACGCGCAATAGCTTAAGCCGATGGCGCTAGCAGGCGTCAAGGTGAAGTTGGCGGCAGGCGGCATGGGCCGGTCTGAGCGGCCGGTTCCCCCGTGCTGATTTAGCGTTGCCCCACTTACAACTTTCGTCGGGGCGGTGCAGAATGTCGCAGCGGGCGGCCCGGCCACCATCCGGGCACGCTCCGGAGGGGGTGAGCGGGAGCGGGGAAGCGTCCGGTTCCGTCATAGCGCAAAACAACCCACGAGGGAGGAAAGTCGATGAAACGTCGTCAATTCCTGAAGGCCGCCGGTCTCGGCGCTGCCGCTACCGGCGCAATCGCCGCCCCAGCGATTGCGCAATCAACGCCGACGCTGAAATGGCGCATGACTGCGAGCTGGCCGAAGTCGCTCGACACGCTCTACGGCGGCGCCGTGGTGCTGGCCAAGCAGGTCGCCGAAGCCACGGACAACAAGTTCCAGATTCAGGTCTTCGCCGGCGGCGAGATCGTGCCTGGTCTGCAGGCGCTCGACGCGGCGTCGAATGGCACCGTGGAGATGGGTCACACCGCTTCGTACTACTATTTCGGCAAGGATCCGACTTTCGCCTTCGGCACCTCGGTCGCCTTCGGCCCCAACGCCCGCCTGAACCAGGGCTGGTACTACAACGGCGGCGGCAAGGAAGTGCTCAACGAATTCTACAAGAAGTACAACGTCACCATGCTGGTGGGCGGCAACACGACCTGCCAGATGGGCGGCTGGTACCGCAAGGAGATCAAGACGGTTGCCGACCTCAAAGGCCTGAAGCTGCGCATCGGCGGTTTCCCCGGACGGGTGCTCGAGAAGCTTGGCGCAGTGCCGCAGCAGATCGCCGCCGGCGACATCTATCCGTCGCTGGAGAAGGGCACCATCGACGCCGCCGAGTGGGTCGGGCCTTACGACGACTACAAGCTCGGCTTCTACAAGGTGGCGCCGTACTACTACTACCCTGGCTGGTGGGAAGGCGGCTCGATGATCAACGTGTTCATCAACCTTAACAAGTGGAACTCGCTGCCGAAGTCGTATCAGGCCATTCTGACCAACGCGGCGGCTTACGCCAACGACTGGATGATCTCGAAATACGACCAGCTCAATCCGCCGTCGCTCAAGCGGCTGCTCGCCGGCGGCACCAAGCTGCGCGCGTTTTCACCGGCGATCATGGAGGCCTGCTACAAGGCCGCGAAGGAGCTGCACGCGGAAATATCGAAAAAGAATCCAAGCTTCAAGAAGGTTTATGAATCGCAAACCGCCTTCGAAAATAACGGCTATCAATGGTGGCAGGTTGCGGAATTGAGCTACAATGCCTTCATGGTCCGGCACTCCGGCTGACAACGAGGCAGGAAAACGCGAAACGGCCCCGGCGCTTTGAGTTCCGGGGCCGTTTTCTTGTCGGCGTACCTGCCGATGCGCGGCCGCTACTTGAAATGCGGCGTGATGTTGACGGCAGGCGGCGCGATCTGCGGCACTTCGATCTTGACTTTGTTGATGTCGATCTTCCGCCCGATGCCCTTGTAATGCATCACCATGGCCGGGAAAAAGATCACCAGCAGCACCATCGCTACCTGAATGAAGACGAAGGGAATCGCGCCCCAGTAGATCTGGCCGGTGGTGATCGGATCCATGCGTTTGCCGGTCACGCGGTCGATATAATGCTCGCGCGGCGACACTGAGCGCAGGTAGAACAGCGCGAAGCCGAACGGCGGGTGCATGAACGAAGTCTGCATGTTGACGCTGAGCATAACCCCGAGCCAGATCAGATCGATGCCGAGATGCTCGGCCGCCGGGCCGAGCAACGGAATAATGATGAAGGCGAGCTCGAAGAAATCGAGGAAAAAGGCCAGCACGAAGACAAAGGCATTCACGAAGATCAGGAAGCCAACCTGCCCGCCCGGCAGCGACACCAGCATGTTCTCGACCCAGACATTTCCGCTCACGCCATAGAAGGTGAGCGAGAACACGCGCGCGCCGACCAGGATGAACAGAACGAAGGCGGCAAGCTTGGCGGTCGATTCGGTGGCTTGGCGGATGAGATCCCAGCTCAAACGCCGTTTGGCGAGTCCGAGCGCCAGCGCCCCGCTCGCGCCCATGGCGCCGCCTTCGGTCGGGGTGGCGACGCCGATGAAGATGGTGCCCAGCACCAGGAAGATCAGCATCAGCGGCGGCACCATCACGAAGGTGGTCTGCTGCGCCATTTGCGAGAGGAAGCGGAAACCGGTCAGCTTGTCGACGATCCAGTTCACCACCGCGACGCCGAAGGCGAACAAGATGCCGAAGAACAGGTAGAGCACCACATAGTCGGCGCCATGCGACGTCGAATTGCGCATGACGAGCCAGGAGAACGCGGCGCTCGCCACCGTGAGCGCCCCGAGCGAGGTCAGGCCGCGGCTGCCGTCAGGCTCGCGGAAGCCGACGGCTTCCGCCGGCAGACCGGGGGTCGCTTTCGGAAACAGCATAGTGACGGCGAAAATGTAGCTGGCGTAGATACCCGACAGCACCAGGCCGGGAATGAAGGCGCCCTCGTACATGTCACCGACCGAGCGGCCGAGTTGGTCGGCCATGACGATGAGCACGATCGACGGCGGGATGATCTGCGCCAGCGTGCCGGAGGCGGCGATGATGCCGGTCGCCACCCGCCGGTCATAGCCGTAGCGCAGCATGATCGGCAGCGAGATCAGGCCCATCGAGATGACGGAGGCCGCCACCACGCCGGTGGTCGCCGCCAGCAGCGCGCCGACGAACACCACCGCATAGGCGAGGCCGCCGCGCACCGTGCCGAACAGCTGCCCGATGGTGTCGAGGAGGTCCTCCGCCATGCCGGACCGTTCCAGGACCAGCCCCATGAAGGTGAAGAACGGGATCGCGAGCAGCGTCTCGTTGCTCATGACGCCGTAGATGCGGTCGGGCAGGGCCTGCAGGAAGTCGGGGGCGAACTGACCGAGCTGGATGCCGATGAAGCCAAAGAGCAGTCCGATGACGCCGAGCGAAAATGCCGCCGGATAGCCGAGCAGCAGAAAAAACACCAGGGCAACGAACATGGTCGGAGCCATGTTGGCGATGAAAAAAGCTTCCATGTTGAACCCCGATTCCCGCCCGGACTATTTCTTTTCCATCGCCTCGATGACTTCCTGAGCCTCGACTTCGAGTGAGCTTTTCTGGCTCGCATAGGGATCGGGAATGAGGTCGCGCATGACCGCGATGCGCTTGACGAGCTCTGAAATGCCCTGGATCAGCAGCAGCCCGAAGCCGATCATGATCAGCGACTTGGCTGGCCACTGCGGCAGGCCGCCTGAATTCCAGGACTGCTCGTTGATTTCATAAGACTTGAGAAAGAAGGGGATGCCGGTGATCAGCATGATGACGGTCAGCGGCAGAAGAAAGAACGCGTGACCGATCACGTCGATGATGTTGCGGACGCGCTGCGGCAGCAGGTTGTTCAAAATGTCGATGCGGATGTGCTCGTTGGCCAGCAGGGTCCAGGGCGAGCACAAAAGGAACACGGCGCTGAACAGCACCCATTGCAGCTCGAGCCAGGAATTCGACGAGGTGTCGAAGACCTTGCGCACCGTGGCGTTGACCGCCGAGACCAGGACGGCGACGACAATCAGCCACGCCACCCGTTTTCCGATCCAGGTATTGAAGGCGTCGATGACCCGCGTGACCGGCAGCAACGCCTTGAGGACTGCGTCGAGCGCGCCCACTTCGCGAACTCCCCTCCCTCGCGCGCCGCCGTCGCCCGGCCGGCCTTTGACTTCTTGTTTTTTCGTCCCCCACGGCCCGGCCTTGCGGCCAAGCCTGCCACCATAATCCGATGGCGATGGGAGGCGTCAAGGTGAAGTTGTGGCAGGCGCCGGCGCCCGCCGGCCGGCCCGCCGGGCTGGGGAAGCCCCGCAACCTGTGGTTTGCTGCGACTAAATCCCAGGTTAACCAACCCGGCACTACAAAAATACGGGAAACCGCGCCCCCGGGGCGCCGCGCTTGCGGCGCGAGGACAGAGCATGCGGCAATTGACGGTCACCGAACGGCTGATTGCGGCTGCCGTGCTGCCGTTGGCGGCCATATGGGCCAGCTTCTACTTGCCCGGGCTGTTGCGGCCGGTTCTGGGCGCCTATGCGGGCAATGCCGCGCTCGCCATCGGTGTTGCCGCGCTCATTGCCGCCGGCTGCGGCGTGGTGGCGCTCGATCGCGCGGCCGCTCGCACACGCCGCCGCGGCGCTGGATGCCATGGCTTCAGCGGAGCTCGAATCCGCGCCGCCCTTGTCCGAGCTGCGCAGCGAGACCACGCATCTTGCCGCCGCCACCGACCGGCTCGCCGGGGTGCTGGGCGAGCGCCAGCGCCGCGAACTGGTGCACGACGATCTCGACCGCACCTGGCAGGCGTCGCGCCGCATCAATCTCTCCGCTCTCGCAGGGCAGGTGGAAGGCGGCCACCGAAACCGGTATCCAGCCGATCGTCGAGGGCGCCTCTGCGCTGCAGGGAAAGGCCGAAGATATGACCGCGGCGCTGGAAGCGGTGCATGCGGCCTTCGACGAGACCGCGCGTGCGGCCGAGAGCTTGCGCGCCATGACCGAGGCGGCGAGCCAGTTGTCGGACCAGGTGATGGGCGCGGTGGTGGAGAATTCCGAGCAGATGCGGCGCGGCAGCGGGCTCGGCCGCGAGGCCGTGCAGCGCGCTGGCGCCTCGCGCGCCGCCATCGAGGCGCTTACCAAGGCCGCCAACCAGATCGGCGACATCGTCACCGTGATCAACCAGATCGCGGAGAAGACCAATCTGCTCGCCCTCAACGCCACCATCGAGGCCGCGCGCGCGGGCGAGGCCGGGCGCGGCTTCTCCGTGGTGGCGTCCGAGGTCAAGACGCTGGCGACGCAGACCGGAAAATCGACCGAGCAGATCGGCGCCAAGATCGCCGAGATCC
>JARRNI010000245.1:0-6628 GCA_037385125.1 Pseudolabrys sp. | reverse complement strand
ACGCCGCCCTTCGACGCGCTGTAGGCCGGCAGGTTGGCGCTGCCGATCAGGCCGAGCACCGAAGAGAGATTGACGATGGCGCCGCCCTGCTTGCGCAGGAGCGGAAACCCGTATTTGCAGCCGAGGAAGGTGCCGTCGAGATTAACGCTAAGCACGCGGCGCCAGTCGGCGAAATCGCTCTTCTCCACATGGCCGACGCTGGCGATGCCGGCGGCATTGACCAGCCCGTCGAGGCGGCCGTGGTTCTTGCCGATCTCGGCGGTGACGCGCTGCCAGTCGCCTTCATCGGTGACGTCGAGGGCGTGATTGGTGCCGGGGCGGCCGGCGAGATCCGAGGCGATGGCGGTGCCGCCGGCATTCTTGACGGCAGCGACGATGGCCGCGCCGATGGCGCCGGCGGCGCCCGTCACCATCACGATTTTGTCGGTCAGATCGGCCACTTAGTCCCCCACATTTGCAAATTGCGCCATTGTCGAGCATTCATTTCGCCATGTCACCCGCCGAACCCCTCGCCCTGATCACCGGCGCCTCCTCCGGCATCGGCGCCGCGCTCGCCCGCGAGTTCGCGCGCCGCGGGCACGCGCTGGCGCTGACCGCGCGGCGCGCGGCGGCACTGGAAGCCCTCGCCGAGAGCATTGCGGCCGAGGGCCACCCGCGCCCGCACGTCATCGCGTCCGACTTGGGCACCCCTTCCGGCGTGGCGCAGCTTGCCGAGACGATCGCCGCGCGGGGCCTTGCGCCGGCCTTCCTGGTCAACAATGCCGGCTTCGGGCTAATGGGTGAAGCCGCCGATCTCGACAGCGCCCGCCAGCTCGCCATGGTCGACCTCAACATGCGCGCGCTCACCGATCTATCCCTGCGCCTGCTCGATAGCGTGAGGGCCGCGCGCGGCGGCATCCTCAACGTCGCTTCGGTCGCCGGCTTTCTGCCCGGCCCGGGAATGGCGGTCTATCACGCCAGCAAGGCCTATGTGCTCTCATTCACGGAGGCGTTGCATGCGGAGCTCAAAGCGGAGGGCGTGCGGGTCTGCGCGCTCTGCCCGGGGCCGGTGAAAACCGCGTTCTTCCAACACGCCGGCGTCCCGGACGCGCATTTTCCCTCCTATTTCCTGCGCGCGCCGGAGCGGGTGGCGCGCCAGGGCTACGAGGGCTTCATGGCCGGCCACCGCGTGGTGGTGCCGGGCAAGCCCAACCGCATGGTCACGCTGACGGCGCGCGTGCTGCCGCGCGGCCTCATGCTCGCCCTGAGCGAACGGCACTGGAAACGGGCCGGCGGCGGTTGAACTTGCCGGCGATCTTGGCTTGTCTATAAGGGACGCCACGACGCGAAATGGTTTTCGCCCGAGGGCAGGACGCATGGCCGCGAACAACAACGCCGACGTGAGCAAGCTGCCCTTCGAGCGGGCGATCGAGGAACTGGAATCGATCGTCAAGCGGCTCGAGGAAGGCAAGGTTCCGCTCGAGGAATCGGTGACGATCTACGAGCGCGGCGAGCTGCTCAAGAGCCGCTGCGAGGAGCTGCTGCGTCAGGCGGAAGCGCGGGTAGAAAAGATCACGCTCAACGCCGACGGCAAGCCGGCCGGCAACGAGCCGCTCGACGTGGATTAAGCAGGCCGAGGCGGCGCCAGCCCGATCACGAACAAGGCCCTACGGTGGTACCGCTCAATTTCCGCGACCTGTGGATGGCGGAACGCTTCGAGCCGCGGTGCTGGCGCTTTTTCGCGGCCCGTTTCCAGTTTTTGCGCGCCAACCAGCCTGCCGGAGCGGTCTACGATTACTATCTGATCTGGGGCGGCTAGACGATCCGGTCACGCGCGCAACCAACCCGGCCCGGGCGGCGGCGGCAATGATGGCGAAATCGCGGCAGCCGCCGTTTGCCGAATTGCGTGTCCGCATGGAACTGTGTAAGCCTCACCGAACGCGTCCCGGCTGGGGGGACCTGCACGGCGCGGCGCCCCACGTCCGGCGACCCAAGCCGCGATCTTTGTGCGGAGTTAAGCCTTGTCCGAGTCCTCTCAAACACCACTGCTCGACCGCGTCCGCTATCCAAGCGCTCTGAAGAACCTCTCGCTGGAGCAGCTCAAGCAGCTGGCCGACGAATTACGCTGGGAGACCATCGACGCCGTCGCGCGTACCGGCGGCCACCTCGGCGCCGGCCTCGGCGTGGTCGAATTGACCGTGGCGCTGCATCACGTGTTCGACACCCCAACCGACCGGCTGATCTGGGACGTCGGCCACCAGGCCTATCCCCACAAGATTCTGACCGGCCGGCGCGACCGCATCCGCACCATCCGGCAGGGCGGCGGCCTATCCGGCTTCACCAAGCGCGCCGAGAGCGAATACGACCCATTCGGCGCCGCCCATTCCTCGACCTCGATCTCGGCCGGGCTCGGCATGGCGGTGGCGCGCGATCTCGAGGACAAGAAGAACAACGTGGTTGCGGTGATCGGCGACGGCGCCATGTCGGCCGGCATGGCCTATGAGGCGATGAACAATGCCGGCGCCATGGATTCGCGGCTGATCGTCATCCTGAACGACAACGACATGTCGATCGCGCCGCCGGTCGGCGCCATGTCGGCCTATCTCGCGCGGCTGATCTCGGGGCGCACCTACCGCACGCTGCGCGAGTTCGGCAAGCAGGTGGCGCGGCGACTACCCAAGTTCATCGAGGAGCCGGCGCGGCGCGCCGAGGAATTCGCCCGCGGCATGGTGACCGGCGGCACGCTGTTCGAGGAGCTCGGCTTCTATTACGTCGGCCCGATCGATGGTCACAACATCGATCATTTGCTTCCAGTGCTGCGCAATGTGCGCGATTCCGAGAACGGTCCGATCCTGGTCCACGTGGTGACGGAGAAGGGCAAAGGCTACGCGCCGGCCGAGACTTCCGCCGACCGCTACCACGGCGTGGTCAAGTTCGATGTCGCCACCGGCAAGCAGTCGAAGACGCAGGGCAAGGCGCCGCAATACACCAAGGTGTTCGCGCAGAGCCTGATCAAGGAAGCGAAGAAGGACGATAGTATTGTCGCCATCACCGCGGCCATGCCGTCCGGCACCGGGCTCGACCTGTTCCAGAAGGAATTCCCCGAGCGCTGCTTCGACGTCGGCATCGCCGAGCAACACGCTGTGACCTTTGCCGCCGGCATAGCGGCGGAAGGACTGAAGCCGTTCGCGACCATCTATTCCACCTTCCTGCAGCGCGCTTACGACCAGGTGGTGCACGACGTCGCCATCCAGCGGCTGCCCGTGCGCTTCGCCATGGACCGCGCCGGGCTGGTGGGCGCCGACGGGCCGACCCATGCCGGCGCCTTCGACATCACCTATATGGGCTGCCTGCCCGGCTTCGTGCTGATGGCGGCGGCCGACGAGGCGGAGCTCGTGCACATGGTGGCGACGCAGGTCACCATCGACGACCGTCCGTCGGCAGTGCGCTATCCGCGCGGCGAAGGCATCGGCGTGCCGATGCCGGAGGAAGGCAAGCCGCTGGAGATCGGCAAGGGCCGCATCGTGCGCGAGGGCCACAAGGTCGCGCTGTTCTCCTACGGCGCGCGGCTGGCCGAATGCCTGAAGGCGGCCGACGAGCTAGCGACGCTCGGCCTGTCCACTACGGTGGCGGATGCGCGTTTTGCCAAGCCGCTCGACACCGACCTGCTGCTGCGCCTTGCGCGCGAGCACGAGGTGCTGATCACCATCGAGGAAGGCGCCATCGGCGGCTTCGGTGCCCAGGTGCTGCAGACGCTGGCCGAGCACGGCGCGCTCGACCGCGGGCTGAAAGTGCGCAGCATGGTGCTGCCCGACGTGTTCATCGACCAGGACGCGCCGGCCGCCATGTACGCCACCGCCGGCCTCGACGCCAAGGGCATCGTCGCCAAGACCTTCGCAGCGCTCGGCAAGGAAGCCGCCGACGAGACGGTGAAACGGGCGTAGTTGCAATAACACAGCTATGATTGCGGCTGTCATCGTCCGTCTCGACTTTCGCGGGGATGAACTCCGGCGGACGATCCAGTACTCGCGATCTCTGCGATGATCTCGTACGTTCGAGGTTACTGGATGCCCCGCTTTCGCGGGGCATGACAGCGGAGTGTGCATGACGACCTCGTCCCGCCTCCGCGCCGATCGCCTGTTGGTCGAGCGCGGCCTGTTCGAAAGCCGCGCCAAGGCGCAGGCCGCCATCGAAGCGGGCCTGGTGAGCGCCGACGGCGCGCCCGTGCGCAAGTCTTCCGACGAGATCGCCGCCGACGCCACCATTGAGGCGAGCCCGGCGCATCCTTACGTGTCGCGCGGCGGCGTGAAGCTCGCCGCGGCGCTCGACCGTTTCGGCTTCGATCCCAAAGGCCGCGTCTGCCTCGACGGCGGCGCCTCCACCGGCGGCTTCACCCACGTGCTCTTGAACCGCGGCGCGCGCCGCGTCTATGCGGTGGACGTCGGGCGCGGCCAGTTGCACGATTCCTTGCGCGCGCGGCCGGAGGTCGTCTCGCTCGAGGAAGCCGACATCCGGGGCTTCTCGCCGGCCCGCCTGCCCGAGACGCCGAACCTAGTGACGGTCGACGTCAGCTTCATCTCGTTGAAGCAGGTACTGCCGGCGGCGCTCAAGCTGGTCGCCTATCGCACGCAACTGGTGGCGCTGATCAAGCCGCAGTTCGAGGCGGGCCCGGAGGCGGCGAAGAAAGGCGTGGTGCGCGATGCGGCCGTGCACAAGGCGGTGTGCGACGACATCGCCGCATTCGTCGCCTCGCTCGGCTGGCGAGTCGTCGGCGTGATCCCCTCGCCCATCACCGGCGGCGACGGCAATGCGGAGTTTTTGCTCGGGGCGGTGCGTGACTGAACAGCTCGCCATCACCCGTCTCGGCCATCGCGGCGATGGCGTGGCCGATACGCCGCGCGGGCCCGTCTATGTGCCCTATACGCTGCCGGGCGAACTGGTCACGGTCGAGCCCGTTGCCGGCCATCCCGACCGGCGCCATCTCATCCATGTCGACAAGCCGAGTCCCGCGCGCGTCACGCCGATCTGCAAGCATTTCGGCCAGTGCGGCGGCTGCGCCATGCAGCACTGGGCGCTGCCCGCCTATCACGCCTGGAAGCGCGAACCGGTGGTGGAGGCTCTGGCGCATGTCGGGCTCGAACCGCCGGTCGCCGAGGCGATCGACGCGCACGGCGAAGGCCGCCGGCGCGCGGTGCTGCACGCGCGGCGCGGCAAGCACGACGTGCTTGAGGTCGGCTTCACCGCCCCGCGCGCCCATCACATCGTAGCCATCGAGGCCTGTCCAGTGCTGGCGCCGGGCTTGGAAGGCGCCGTTGCCGCGGCCTGGGCGATCGCCGGCGAGCTCAAGTTCACCAACAAGCCGCTCGACATCCAGATTACCGCCGCCGACAACGGCATGGACGTGGACGTGCGCGGCTCCGGCCCGCTCGACGCGGCGCGCATGGCCGCGCTCGCCCGCGTGGCCGACAAGCACGGGCTCGCCCGCCTGACCCGGCACGGCGAGCTGGTGGCGCAGCGCGCGCAACCCATGCTGACGATCGGCCGCGCCGCGGTGCCGCTGTCGCCAGGCGTCTTCCTGCAGGCGACCGCCGCCGGCGAAGCGGCGCTGGCGCGGCTGGTGACCGACTATGTCGGCAAGGCCAAGCGCGTGGCCGACCTGTTCGCCGGCGTCGGGCCGTTTGCCTTGCGGCTGGCCGAGCGCGTGCGCGTCACTACCGCCGACGGGGATGCGGGCGCGGTGGCGGCGCTAAAGCGCGCGGCCGCGGCGGCCGGCGGCCTCAAGCCGATCGAAGCCGTCACGCGCGATCTGTTCCGCCGTCCTTTCGTGGCAGGGGAAGTGAAAGGCTTCGACGCGGTGGTGTTCGATCCGCCGCGCCAGGGCGCGCAGGCCCAGGCGCGCGAGCTGGCGCAAAGCGCGGTGCCGCTGGTGGTGGCGGTGTCGTGCGATCCCATCACCTTCGCGCGCGACGCGCGCACGCTGGTCGACGGCGGCTACGGGCTGACGGCGGTCACGCCGGTCGACCAGTTCCGCTATTCGTATCACGTGGAGATCGTGGCGAAGTTTGAGCGGTGATCCGTCATCCCGAGGTGCGAGCGAAGCGAGCCTCGAAGGATGACGGCCGTTCGCCCTTTGAGGCCCGCGCTTCGCGCGGGCACCTCAGGGGGACGGATCACGCCTCAATGAAAATCGAAACCGCCCCAGCGGTCCTGCCACATCTTCTCGCCGATCAGGCAGGAGATGCGCGGCTTCTCGGCCGACGCCTTCATGACGCGCGCCTCAGGCACGCGGCCGGCGACCTCCAGCACCATCTTGGTGCGGATCGCGTCGATGAACTTGTCGCGCGTGCGGATCGGGATGACGAAGGAGCCCGGCCCGCCGACCACGCAGTCCTCGTAATAGACGTCGAGGTTCTTGATATCCATGGTGCCGATATTGGTGCGCTTGAGCATGATCGGCAGCCCATTGATGACGATGCCGCGCTTGATCACCTTATCGCGCATGGGAGCCACCGGCGGTCCCGAATTGTTGGCACCGTCGCCGGAAACATCGATGACGCGACGCAGGCCGCGATAGCCGCTGTGCTCGAACAGGCTGCTGGCGAAACGCAGACCCCCCGAGATCGAGGTGCGCGAGGCGCGCCGGGTCGGG
>JARRNI010000244.1:0-6638 GCA_037385125.1 Pseudolabrys sp. | reverse complement strand
GCCACGCCATCATCGCGCTATTCGCTCGACTACCGCCGCAGCGATGCCCGCACTGTCGAAAATGGATTTGCAACGAACGGCGGCTTGAGTAAATCTGCCAAAGTAGTGCTAGGATCCGGTGTTCAATTGATCGGCGGCTTGGCTGAGGTAATGGCCTCTATTTCGATGAGGGTACAGACCGGGGTCAAGACGATGTCGACGGCGTTGTGACCGGCATCGAGTGCGTCCGAAAAATCACCGGCCGTACCGCCAGCCTGTTCAAAGAGATTATCCCGGGTTCTCGGGTGGACGGCCGCGCCGAGCTCATCAGTTCATTAAGGACAACGCATGGGGTCATCAGCATGCGGCACCTGCAAAATTGGCGCCGAAAACGACGAAGACGCGGTGCTCGACAGTAATTTCCGCGCACGAAAGATGCGCAGTCTATGGAATGTCGATGCTTCAATCTTTTCGAAAATTCCGAGCTTTTTTTCTCAGTCCAATCCTCATGGCGGCCGAGAAGGCCCAGCGATGAAATCATCAGTGATGCCCAGCGAAATGGCAGAGCAAATCAATGACATTTCCGAAAGGCGTCATGACCGGCCCAAACACGACGCCCGCGCTATGTCCGTTCAGCTGCCAACACGGTTGCAATAGCTGACGTGGCGGCGCACTTTGCTGAAGGGCCAATAGGCGAACGCAAAGCCCGACACAAATTCAGGCTTATTTCTTCTTACTCCGGAATACCTGCCTTGCGCAGCCCTTCTTTGTAAACCGAGAGGTACCTAGGATCTTGGATAGGTTGGGTTTCGATGATGGTCGCTATATTGCCTTTGAACCCCATTGCCTTCATCTCTTCTAACTGCCACTCGGCGTCTTCCATCCGTCCGACCTGGGCGTAGGATGCGGCCAACCACCATCGGACGAAGAGGGCTGTCGGGCTTCTCTTCGCCGCCCCTTCGAAATCAGAAATCGCCGCGTCGTAATCCTCGACGACATATCGCGTTATCCCGCGCATAAAAAGATACCAGAAAGGATAACGCGGATTAAGCCGCATGGCGGTCTCTACGGATCTGAGACCGTCCTCCGCACGACCATCTGCCACGTATAGAACCGCTAGAAATGCATAGGCGTCGGCGAAGTTCGGATCTAGCTCGATGGCCCGTTTCAGGGCCTTGATCCCGCGCTCCAGCGCCCCTGGCGTCTTAAACCGCGCGTAAGCCCGCCCCAGGCTCCAGTAGACTTTGGGATTTTGCGGGTCGAGGGCGGCCGCCTTACCAGCCAGTTCAACAGCCTTCTTCAGATCGGCCTGAATATTGGCCGACCATCCGTTACGCGAATTCAATTCGAGGATATTGGCAATGCGGGTATAAGGCAGCGCGTAATTGGGATCTATCGAAAGCGCCTGTTCATAAAGGCGAATGGCCTCTCGGTTTCCGTCACGGGTAAAGGCGGACTCCTCGAAAAGGCCCCGCATATAAAGATCGTGCGCGGCGACGCTTCTGGTGCCTTTTGCGGAGAGGCGTCGGCGCTCCTCTTCTGACAGTTTGAGCGTGAGCGCACCGGTGATTTTATTCAGTACCTTATCCTCAAGACTGAATATGCCCTTCAGGTTGCCGTCGTAGCGCTCCGCCCAAAGGTCGCCGCCAGTGGCCGCATCGACCAGTTGGGCGTTGATACGAAGCTGCTCCCCGGCTTTCCGCACGCTACCCTCGACTACGTATCGGACATTGAGCGCCTTGCCGACCTCCCGAATATCGACCTTCTTTCCCTTGTAGCGGGATGTTGAGGTTCGTGAGATTACCGTTAGGCCCGAAATCTTGGAGAGGTCGGTAATCAAATCCTCGGTCATGCCGTCCGAGAAATATTCTTGCGCCTTGTCGTCGCTCATGTTGATGAAAGGGAGAACTGCAATTGATGGGGTTTCATTTAACGGAGGCCGCGCCTTCTCAACTAGTGCTGTCTTCACAGATCGGGAGCTTGTGTCCGATGCCCATGGATGCCACCAGATGATGCCACCTGAGAGGAGCACCAGGGTTAGACCTACCGCTGCATACCTGCGCCACCCGGCTTTGTCTGAAGCGGCCGCCTGAACCACAGTGACCACCCGCCCGGCCTTTTCATCAAGGAGCAGCCGATAGACAGAGACGGCCTCAGCGATATTCTTTACGCTGCGCCTGCCGAGCAGCTCAAAGTTTAGGTCCAGCTTGCCTTTGACCTGGTCATAAACGTTGCTGGACACACAGATTCCGCCTGGCTCGGCGATAGCTTCAAGCCGCGCTGCGATATTGACGCCATCGCCGAAAATGTCGTCACCCTCGCTAATGATATCGCCGACATTGATCCCGATCCGGTAGACGACCTGCTGGTTCTCAGGGACGCGTCTATTACGCTCCTGCATGGCGCATTGGATCTCGGTGGCGAACGCCACGGCGTCGACCGCGCTGGCAAACTCCATCAGAGTTCCGTCGCCCATCAACTTTATGGTTCGGCCGTTGTATTGGCGCGCCTTTGGTTCGATGAGCTCTTCGCGGTGCCGGTTGATCGAGGCAAGGGTGCCCCTCTCGTCGGCACCCATTAGGCGCGAGTAGCCGACAACGTCGGCAACTAGAATGGCAGCGAGCCGGCGCTTCATCGTGGATCTCCCAGTGGGAAGACTACCATGCGAGATGCTGAGACTTACAGCTCACTTATATCGATTTCGGGCCGCACTTTTGAAAAAACAAAATCTCATCTGTGTCACAAAGCGCTCGAAATTCGTTACTTTTGTTGGGTCGCGGAAGAATGTCCGGTCCCGGCTAATAAGTGCACATAGGTCTTCGAACTCTGTCGCGCGCCCTAATTTGCAACGCTAGTAGCTAATACGTTATAAGCCGTCATCGGGCGGCGAATGCCCTTAAGCGCAAAATCGCCGACTCGTTCAACGGTTACGTCCTTCTCGACGGCCATCAACACACGCGGGCCAATTAGTATTTGACCGGGCTTTGCTTCCTCGCAAAGCCGAGACGCCACATTAGATACTATCCCAATCGCGGCATAATCGAAGCGTCCCTCGAAGCCAATAGTACCCAGCGTGGCAAATCCGTGCGCGATCCCAATGCCGAAACCAATTTCATGCCCAAGTTTACGCCACTTCTCAATCAGCACTTCTAGAGCCGCTCTCATATCAATTGCCATCAGTACGGCGTGGAGGGCAGGGTTATCTACTGGAATTGGATCATTGAATACTACCATCACCCCGTCACCAGCATAGCGTTCAAGCGTACCACCATACTTAGTTACGATCTCACCAATTGCTGCGTGGTATTCACGCAATAGAGCCATGACGTCTTCTGGATCAGAGCTTTCAGAAAAGCCAGTAAAGCCGCGCAAGTCGCAGAACAGCGCTGTGATTTCCCGACGGTGACTTTCGAGCTGCTTTTCCGTCCCAGACGCGACGATCAAATCGGCTACCTGCGGAGGCAGGAAACGTCGCAGTCTGCTCATCCGTTCGAGTTCGCTAACTTGGTCAGCAACGCGCTGCTCAAGTTGATGGTTAAGCTTGTTGAGCTCATTGAGCAGTCGCGCATTTTCTATGGCGATGACGGCCTGATCGGCGAAGGTCTCGACCAACTTGATCTGGCTTTGCGTAAAGGGTCGCGGCGTCGAGCGGAATAGATTCACGACGCCAAAAACGCTACCTTCCCGCGTCAATGGCACACCGAGCGCCGCCTGGATGCCCATAAGCTTCTGCTGTTGCGGGCGCGCGAATTCACGATCGACAAGGATATCCGGGATATGGACCGTCTGGCCCTCGATTATTGTTCGCCCGAAAACTGATCCGCGATCCGGCTTTTTTGAATAGCTCGCAAAATGATTCCGCCACTCCGACGTGCATCCATAGGTCGCGGCAAGACGGTAGCCTGCGCCGTCGTGATGCCGGATCGTCCCGATATCTGCTTCGCACAAACGACATGCCGTTTCGAGCAGAGTATCGAGCACCGATTGAAGGTCAAACTTGGAGCGGCTGATGACCTTGAGTATGTTGGCGGTCGCGGCCTGCTGCTGCAGCGCCTCGTCGCACGTCCGCGTCAGCGAGTCGACTTGTTTTTGCAGGTCGGTGGCCGATGCATGTGCAGTCGGTACTTTGCGACCTTTTGGCCCAATCGCGTGACCTGCCGCGCCTTTCAAATGTTTACCGCTTGCGCTGCTTCGCTGTCTCATGTGTCGAGCGATCCATGTCGTTTTGCCGCTATTCGACTACTTCGCCAGCCTATCTCAGGCAAAAATCTCCTTGGAAAACTTTTGCATGGCGACCCAGGAACGCCGATCCGCCTGCTTGTTGTAGGCTTGCGGCGGCGGGCCGTCCTCCGGCATCAGCCAGTTCGTGAAGGTGTGGAACGCTTTGCCGTAGGTGACGAACTCCCAATTTGCGTTGGCGTCGCGCATCTCATTCCAGAACGCAATAGTTTGGTCGTCCGGTACGATAGGATCGTCGGCGCCATGCAGCACCAAAATCTTGCCCTGATAGCCATCGCGCTTGAGCCCCATCGGCGTCGCCAGCACGCCGTGGAAACTGACAACGCCGGCAAGATCGTTGTGTCCGTCGCGCGCCATCTCCAGCACGGCCATGCCGCCGAAGCAGTAGCCGATTGCGGCGAGCTTGCCCAAATCGGTATTCGGTACTTTGCGCAATTCATCAAAGCCGCAGCGTGCCCGCTCCCGTAGGAGCGGTCGCTCGGTCGCATATTTCATCATCTCAGCTTGACAGGTCTCGGGGGTGTTCGGGCGAATGCCCTTGCCATAGACGTCGACGACGAAGGCATTGAATCCGAGGTCGCCTAGCATTTGCGCGCGCTTTTGGGCGTATTCGCCGACGCCACCCCATTCCGGAAATATCAGAATGCCTGGCCGCTTGGCTCCGGCATCGTCCCAGACAGCAAACCCCTCACAAAGGTAGGCGTCATGGTTGTATTCGATAGCCGCCGATTTTTGCATGCTCCCCCCGTGTTGCCAAGCTAGTCCAAATGAAGCTTCTTGGTCGCGGGCGAAATGACTTTCGAGAATGGCGGTAAAGCGCCTCACTGTTCGCCGCGCAACTATGCCGCGGTCGCCCCCGCCAATCGCGCTGTCGATGTGAGTGTACTGCTCGCTGTCCGAGGTGTCCATCAGACTCCATAAGATGGGTCATTAGCACCTTTTGGCTACCGTCCGAGCACTGTCTGCTTCGCTCTCGATACCAGGCGTCAGCGGCGTCGGCCGAAATGGCCGCGAGGGGTCAGACTCGGCGGTCAGACTTCGTCCGTGACAGGTCGGCGATGCCTCCCACAGCCGAAACAGTCTGGCTCAGAGTGACAGCCCGGTTGGTAAAGTCCAGGATGGGCGCGGTAGCTTGGGGCCTATGGCCGACGCCCCGTCTCCCATCCCCGCTCATCGAACCGGACGTGCCGTTCTCGGCATCCGGCTCTGCGACTGGCTTCACCGTAAGGCCGCCGACGGTGCATGTAGTGGCAAGCGTTCGAGGCGCAGGAGGCCGTATTCTCCGTAGACAATATCGCATGAGAAGCGTCTGGTCCCACGCCCGGCCACCTTGTGTCGTTTGGCGAGGAAGTCGCGCATGCGCTCGTAGACGTAGCGGTCAATACTGCGGAATGCCGACGGCGCGTTCCGTAGCAGAAGTAGTTCGACCAGCCGAGCAGAAGCCTGTTCAGCGAGTCGCGCACTTCCGGCCATGGATCGTCCGGGACACAGCATTCAGGGTCACCTTGCAGTGGAGGGCAAGCCGCCTGAGCTCGTTCTTGTCGTGACAGTCCAGCAAGCTTTTATGCACGGCGCCAAGTGCATCGCGCGTTCTAAACTCTGGCAACCAGATGCATCGCCAAATACGCAGAAGGTTCCATCACTGGCGGAGGCAATGGTTGCTCACGCAAGACTAGCGCGCAGCATTTCCGAACAACAGTCGGTCATTGATACCGACTTAGAAACGAACATGTATTGAAAGCGCCACGACGCTTCGGCCACTTCGGGCAAGACGCTGATATTGGGGCGTCTGGGTCGGCTCGTCGCGGAGTATTTCGAGGCTGGGCCAAAGTGCGGGATCAACGCTCGGGCGAGCGAAATTCCTGGCACAGGCACAATCCTGAGCTTGCGGGACGGTGGAAATTAGATGGGTGACACATGCATTCCCGGCAATATAATGCTAAACAGTCTCGCGGGGGCGCTTGGCTACCATGAACGAGGATATCCGGCTCTGTACCGCCGCCGATGGCTCGCGTACGCGGTGAGCGGCGAAGGTTCGCCGCTGGCGTTTTCGTCAAGTTGGCTCACCCATCTCGAGCGCCAATGGCACAGCCTTGCCTGGCGTCCATGGCTCGACACCCTTTCGAAGCGACACAAGCTCCTGCGATATGATGCCCGCGGGTGCGGCCTCTCCGACCGTGACACCGACGACCTGTCATTCGACAATTGGGTCAGCGATTTCGAATGCGTCATCGATGCCGCCGGCTTCCAACGCTTCGACATATTGGCGACGTGTTGGGGTGGTTCGGTCGCGATCGAATATGCCGCGCGTCATCCTGAACGGGTCAACCGCCTGATTCTCTACGGTACCTAGGCTCTCGGACGATTGCGGTGGAATGAACAACCACGCAAGATCCAAAAAGCGCCGGTCTTACTTGACC
>JARRNI010000243.1:0-10618 GCA_037385125.1 Pseudolabrys sp. | reverse complement strand
GTCGGCACCGGCCCGGGCACCGGGCAATAGGTGGTGAGCGACCAGCACTGGCCGGACGACTTCGAGGAAATGTCGAACAGCTTCTGATGATCGAGGCCGAGTTGCTCGGCCAGCACGAAGGCTTCCGACACCGCGATCATCGAGATGCCGAGTATCATGTTGTTGCAGATCTTGGCCGCCTGGCCGTTGCCGGGCCCGCCCGCGTGCACGATGGTCTTGCCCATCTGCTGCAGGATATGCTCCGCGCGCACGAAAGCGCGCTCGCTGCCGCCGACCATGAAGGTGAGCGTGGCGGCCTGCGCGCCGCCGACGCCGCCCGAGACCGGCGCGTCGAGCATCATGAGGTCCTTCTTCTCCGCTGCGGCGGCGACATCGCGCGCGGTGGCGACGTCGATGGTCGAGCAGTCGATCAGCAGCGTGCCGGGATTGGCCGCCTCGAGGATGCCGCCGGGCGCGAGATAAACCTCGCGCACCTGCTCGCCGGCCGGCAGCATGGTGATCACCACGTCGCCGCGCGAAGCCGCCACTCCGGCGGTCTCGCCACCGTGTGGCCGGCCTTGATCAGGTTCTGCGCCATGGGCAGGCCCATATTGCCCAGCCCGATGAATCCGATACGCGCCATGGCGCCCTCCCCTTTTTCAACGCAACGCATTATGCGCTTGTGTCAGCCTTGCGGATGTTCGCGTGCCGACTGCAAGGCGAGCCAAAGATAGATCGCCAGCAGCGCGCCCTCGACCAACCCGGCGAACCAGCCGACGCCGAACACCTGCGGGAAAAATATTTCGACCGCCAGCATGGACGCAACCGACATCAGCCAGACCACCGCGCCCCAGGCGGCGGCGAGCCACAGGCCGACGGCGGCCACCAGATCGATCACCGCGAAGAACACGGTGGCAGTCTGCCAGGCGACGGAATGGTAGGCGAACAGGTCGTCGGGCGACACGTCGATGCCGGTGACGCGCGACCAGTGATAGAGGCCCTTGAGCATCGACACGCCGGCCATCACGCGCAGGAACAGCACCAGCCGCCCGGTCCAGCGGGCGCCGGCTTCGCCCTCGTGCTCGTGCACCGGCTCGAGGCTTTGCAGGTCGTCGCTGGTATAGGGCTCGCTCATTGTGCGGCTTTTGGGTCCCGCGTATGGCTCGTTCAGGGCAGGCGCAGTTCGTCGTCGAGCGGCGCGAAATGACGTTCGACTTCGGCGTCGCTCACGTCGGCAAGCGCGGCCGGCTGCCAGCGCGGCACATTATCCTTGTCGACGATCACGGCGCGCACGCCCTCGTAGAAATCGTGATCATGCACGATGCGCGACACTATGCGGAATTCGGCGCGCATGCACGTGGCGAAATCCCAATCCTTGCCGCGGCGTACCTGCGCCAGGGCGAGCTTCAGGCTGAGCGGCGATTTGGCCCGCATGGTGGCGGCGATCTTGGCCGCCCCTTCGGCGTCGGCGGTGCCGGAGGCGGCCTCGCGGTCGAGCGCGGCCAGGATGTCCTCGACGCGCGAACCGGCGAACAGCCTGTCTATTCGCGCGCGCCCCGCGGCAAGGCGCCCCTCCCCGGCCGGTTCCATCAAAGCAGCCAGCACATCATCGACCGGTGCGCCGCCGGCAAGACTTTCGACGAGTTCCGCAAAGCGCGCGGAGGCAACGCGGTGAGTGGCGAGCCCGGCGGCGAGCGCATCGGCGCCGTCCAGGCGCGCCCCGGTCAGCCCGCAATAGGTGCCGAGCTCGCCCGGCATGCGCGGCAGAAACCAGGTGGCGCCTACGTCGGGAAAGAAGCCGATGCCGACCTCCGGCATGGCGAAGGAGAAGCGGTCGCCGGCCACCCGGTGCGAGCCGTGCAGCGAGACGCCGACACCGCCGCCCATGACGATGCCGTCGATCAGCGCCACATAGGGCTTGGGGTAGTTCTTGATCGCGGCATTGAGCGGATATTCGTCGCGCCAGAATTGCAGCATTTCGTCCTGCTTACCGGCGCGCCCGAGCTCGTAGAGGTGCCGAATGTCGCCGCCGGCGGAGAAGGCGCGGCTTCCCGCCGCCTGGATCACCACGCGAGTGATGTTTTCGTCCTTCGCCCAGGCGTCGAGCCGCGCGCGCAAGCCCGTCACCATGCCGTAGGTGACCGCATTAAGCGCGGCCGGCCGGTTAAGTGTGACGAGGCCGGCTGCACCGCGGCGCTCGAACAGGATTTCGTGTGTCTCGCTCACGTGCGCCGCGTCACGCCTTCTGCCGCGTCCAGGCGCCGGCTTTTTCCAGACGCGTCATCGCATCGTCGGCGAACTCCGCGCGCGGGGCGTCGCCGCCGATCACGAACATCAGGATCGCCTCCTCGTTCGGATCGCCCTTGGTCACATTCTCAAAGCGGCGGATCATGCTGGGCGGAAACGACACCACGTCGAGCGGGCCTAGATCGACGTAGTCGACTTTGCCCTTCTCGTCCTCCCAGCTCGCCCGCCAGGTGCCTGTCATCGGAATGAAGGTCTCGTTGGTGTCGTGGTTGTGCATTTCGAGGCCGTTGCCGGGCTTGGCCTTGCAGTAGCCGAGATTGAAGCCCTCGCTGATCTTGATCGCCGCCATTTCCGCGGCTTGCGCGCCGACCGGCGAGGTCACGCCGCCCTCGCCGATGCCCTTGGGCGGCTGGAAGCCGACGACGTTGAACAGCGTGCGGATGCAGCCTTCCATCTTGCTGTCCGGCAGGCCGCCGTCGAAGCCGTTGAGGTCCTTGAAGCAGGCGACGCGGTTCATCATGTCGTCGCGCGTTAGATATTTTCGCGGCATCTGCTCCATCCGTCCCTCCCCTAGTTTGCCAGCATCGCCCGGCTGACGATCAGCCGCATGATCTCGTTGGTGCCTTCCAGGATCTGGTGCACGCGCACGTCGCGTAAGATGCGCTCGATCGGGTGATCGCGCAGGTAGCCGTAGCCGCCGTGCAACTGCAGGCAGCCGTTCACCACGTCGAAACCGGTGTCGGTGGCAAGGCGCTTGGCTTGCGCTGCCAGCCGCGTCGCGCCCGGCTCCTTTTCGCCCACCGCGACTGCGGCGCGATGCAGCAAGAGCCGCGCGGCTTCCAGCTCGGTGGCGTAGTCGGCGACGCGGAACTGCAGCGCCTGGAAATCGGCTAGCCGCGAGCCGAACTGGCGGCGCTCCTTCATGTAGTCGATGGTGCGGTCGAGACAGAACTGTGCGCCGCCGAGCGAGCAGGCACCGATGTTGAGGCGGCCGCCGTCGAGTCCAGCGAGCGCGATCTTGAAGCCTTGGCCCTCGGCGCCGATGCGGTTGGCTGCCGGCACGCGGCAGTTCTCGAACATGACCATGGCGGTCGGCTGCGTCTTCCAGCCGAGCTTCTTCTCCTGCGCGCCGAAGGAAAGGCCGGGCGTGCCTTTCTCTACCACGATGCAGGAAACGCCGCGCGGACCCGCCTCGCCGGTGCGCGCCATGACGACATAGATGTCGGAGACGCCACCGCCGGAGATGAAAGCCTTGGCGCCGTCGAGCACGTACTCGTCGCCGTCGCGGCGCGCCTTGGTCGAAATGCTGGCGGCGTCGGAGCCAGCGCCTGGCTCGGTCAGGCAATAGCTGGCGAAATGCTCCATCGAACAGAGCCTGGGTAGGAACTTCGCGCGCTGCTCCTCGCCCCCATAGGCGTCGATTATCCAAGCCGCCATGTTGTGGATCGAGATATAGGCGGCGGTCGAGGTGCACCCATGCGCCAGTTCCTCGAAGATGAGCGCGGCATCGAGGCGGCTTAAGCCAGAGCCGCCGGCGTCGTCCCTGACATAGATGCCGCCGAAGCCGAGTTCCGCCGCCTTGCGCAAGCAGCCAACCGGGAACGTCTCATTCTCGTCCCAGTCGCGCGCATAGGGCATCATCTCCTCGTGCGCGAAGGCGCGGGCGGTGGCCTGGAAGGCGTGTTGTTCCTCGGAAAGCTCGAAATCCATCGGCGTCGGCCCCGGTGCGCCGCCAACCTTCCCGGGATGGCGGGACGGGTCAAGTCCGGTCCTGCCCGGGTGGCAGAACCGCTCGAGAGAGGCTAAAAGAGCCCGCAGGAGAACCCCTCATGGCAGTCAAGTTCGGCCATCCCCTGGAGCGCAAGATCGGCTTCGTGCCGGTCGAGGCGGAATCCAGCGAGGTGCAGCGCAACCCGCTCGACCTCACCGTGCGCATGCGGCGCAATCGCCAGCATGAATGGACGCGGCGCATGGTGCGCGAGCATGTCCTCTCCACCGACGACCTGATCTGGCCGCTGTTCGTCATGGGGGGTGACAATGCCCGCCAACCGGTGCCGTCGATGCCGGGGGTGGAGCGACTCTCCGTCGACCAGGCGGTGCGCGAGGCCGAGCGCGCCGCCAAGCTTTCGATCCCCTGCATCGCGCTGTTCCCCTATACCGATCCGTCCCTGCGCGACGAAACGGGCAGCGAGGCGCTCAACCCGGACAACCTCGTCTGCCGAGCCATCCGCGGCATCAAGAAGGAAGTTCCCGAGATCGGCGTGCTGTGCGACGTGGCGCTCGATCCCTTCACCAGCCACGGCCATGACGGGCTCATCCGCGACGGCGTCATTCTCAACGACGAGACGGTGGCGGTGCTGGTGCGCCAAGCGCTGGTGCAGGCGGAGGCCGGCTGCGACGTGATCGCGCCCTCCGACATGATGGACGGCCGCGTCGGCGCGATCCGCAAAAACCTGGACGCGGAGAACTTCACCGACGTGTCGATCATGGCCTATGCGGCAAAATACGCCTCCGCCTTCTACGGGCCGTTCCGCGACGCGGTCGGCTCGGCCAAAATGCTCACCGGCGACAAGCGCACCTACCAGATGGACCCGGGCAATTCCGACGAGGCACTGCGCGAGGTCGCGCTCGACATCGAGGAAGGCGCCGACATGATCATGGTCAAGCCCGGCCTACCCTATCTCGATATCTGCCGGCGCGTGAAGGACGCCTTCGGCATGCCGACCTTCGCCTATCAGGTGTCGGGCGAATACGCGATGATCCAGGCGGCGGCGGGCAACGGCTGGCTCGACGGCGAGCGCGCCATGACGGAAAGCCTGATCGCCTTCAAGCGTGCCGGCTGCGACGGCGTGCTCACCTATTTCGCGCCGCGGCTGGCGGAAAAGCTGGCGGCCCGTTTATAGTCGCGATGGTTCCTCTCCCGGTCTTCGACCATCTGAAAATCAAAGGCAGGCATCGCGATGGGTGAATTCGCCATCGGCCAACACGTGACGCGTTTCGAGGATCCGCGGCTGATCCAGGGCGGCGGGCGCTATACCGACGACATCCAATTGCCGGGCCTCGCGCACGGGATCGTGCTGCGCTCGCCGCACGCGCATGCCAAGATCAAGTCGATCGACGTGGCGGCGGCGCAAGCCGCGCCCGGCGTGCTGGCCGTGCTCACGGCGGCCGACTTCAAGGCGGCGGGCTACGGCGACCTGCCGGTACCGGGCGGCCTCAAGCGGCGCGACGGCTCCCCGCAATACAAGTCGCGCTATCCGATCCTGGCGGAGGACACCGTGCGCTGGGTCGGCGATCCCGTCGCCTTCGTGGTGGCGGAAACGCGCCACCAGGCGATGGACGCGGCCGAACTGATCGCGGTCGAATACGAGCCGCTGCCCGCCGTCACCTCGACGGCGGAGGCGGCCAAGCCGGACGCGCCGCGCGTGTGGGAAGACTCGGCCGACAATATTTGTTTTGTCCAACAAATCGGCGACGAGGCGGCGGTGGACGCCGCTTTTTCCAAGGCGGCGCATGTGGTCAAGCACCGCTTCGTCATCAACCGCGTCACCGCCGCCACCATGGAGCCGCGCGGCGCGGTCGGCGACTACAACGCGGCCGACCGCCGTTACACGGTCTATTCGGCGATCCAGCGCCCCCATTCGGTGCGCCCCGACCTCGCCAAGATGCTGGGAGTGCCCGAGAGCAAGCTGCGCATCGTCACCGGCGACACCGGCGGCTCGTTCGGCATGAAGTCCCCGATCTTCAACGAGACGCCGCTGGTGCTGCTGGCATCCAAGCTGACCGGACGGCCGGTAAAGTGGACCTCGACGCGCAACGAAGCATTCCTCTCCGACGCGCAGGCGCGCGACAATGTCACCGAGGCCGAGCTCGCGCTCGACAAGGATTGCGTGTTCTTAGGCTTTCGGGTGAAGACCCATGCCGCCATCGGCGCCTATCTGCAGCACGCCATGCCAGCCTTCATGATGAATGCCGGCACGCTCGCCGGCGTCTACAAGACGCCCGCCATCCATGTCGACATCAGCGGCGTGTTCTCCAACACCAACCCGATGCGGCCCTATCGCGGCAACGGCCGCCCCGAAGCCGCCTTCGTGATCGAGCGCATGGTGGAGGTTGCCGCCGACCAGCTCGGCATCGACCCGGCTGAGCTGCGCCGGCGCAACTACGTCTTGCCGTCACAGATGCCGTTCAAGACCGGCCTCACCTTCACCTACGACTCCGGCGAGTTCGAGAAGAACATGGACCTCGCGCTCGCCTTGGCCGACCGCAAGGGCTTCGAGAAGCGCAAGGCGGAGGCGAGAAAGCGCGGCAAGCTGCTGGGCTTCGGCCTGTCCAACACCATCGAGCGCGCTGGCGCGCCCAGCCTGGAAGGCGCCGAAGTGCGCTTCGAGCGCGACGGCAGCGTCACCATGTTCTCCGGCTCCAACAGCCAGGGCCAGGGGCACGAGACCGCGTTCAAGCAGATCGTGTGCGACCGGCTCGGTCTCGACCCGCGCGAGGTGCAGTACATCCAGGGCGACACCGACGAGGTGTTCTACGGCGAAGGCACCGGCGGCTCGCGCTCGGCCACCCTGGCGGGTTCGGCCTTTTTCATGGCCACGGAAAAGGTGGTGAAGAAGGCGCGCGCCATCGCCGCCCACATGCTGCGGGTCGACGAGAGCGATCTCAATTTCGAGGAAGGCGTGTTCTCGACCTCCAAGACCAACCGGACAGGTCGAGATCGACCGCGAGACCGGCGGGGTCGACATCCTGCGCTACAGCGTGGTGGACGATTTCGGCACCATGCTCAATCCGCTCATCCTGCACGGCCAGGTGCATGGCGGCGTGGCGGTCGGGGCGGGCCAGGCGCTGATGGAAGACGTGCATTTCGACGCCGACGGCCAGCTCGTCACCGGCTCGTTCATGGACTACGCCATCCCGCACGCGCACGACTTGTGCAATTTCGCCGTCGAAGCCAATCCGGTACCGACCAAGACCAACCCGCTCGGCGTCAAGGGCGCGGGCGAAGCCGGCTGCGTCGGCGCGCTGCCGGCAGTAACCAACGCGGTGGTCGATGCGCTTTCAGAATTCGGCGTCAGCCACATCGAGATGCCGGCCACGCCCGAGCGGGTGTGGCGAGCGATGAACGGCCGTTGATCCTTACCCTCCCCTGCAAGGGGGAGAGCCTGCCCTTCGGCCTTGACCCGAGGGTCAACCGCCGGAGCGCAGCGAAGGCGGTCGAGTGGGGTCAATGCGAGAAGACTAGCACTACTTTGGCAGATTATTCATGCTGCGGTTGTTTGCCGATCCACTTTCGGCAATGCGGGCATCTTTGCGACGGTGGTCGAAGGACGAGGTTGACGATGGCGTGGCGAACGGCGGGCAAGCTGGGTTGATGTGGCGGACCGTCGATTCTTTTTTTCCGTCTCGCTGCCAGGCGGCGATGTTGGAGAAACGCATAGGCAGTCATCGTCATGAGCGCATGACGATGCAAGCCTTGCCAGGACCGTCCTTCGAAGTGGTCGAGACCAAGCTCTTCCTTCAATTGCTGGTGCGCCTGTTCGCAGATCCATCGCGCCTTGATGGTGCTCGCCAAGGTGCGCAAGTCAGTCTGCGCTGATAGATTGACGAGATAGTATTTCCTCTCGCCCGACGCACGGTATCCGATAGCCGCGGCCATTTACTCGCGGCCTGATCAATTACAGCTTCATATCGACGGCCGACCGCTGCACCGGATTGTGGAGAATGAGGCGGCAGTTGCGGAGGCGGCGGCGCGATTAACACCCTCAGAGCAGAAGGCAAAGTCCGGCATCCCCAAAGCATTCCGCTAGCCGACCTGTACAATCTTCTTATGCCCGCTGCTTTTGTGGTGCGACTCGGCTGGAATTATCAAAAAACTTTTGCCATAATGTTGGTGATACTCGTTCAAGTGCTCACTAGCGGTTCGGGAGGGGACCAAAGACGCGCCACGCAGCGCGCACGGAGAAAACAGGGCGCGACCAACGCAGCATGCCGCACCCTCTCTTCACGACACCCCGCCCATTTGGGGAGTGAGCTCGGATGAGGGGATCATCGGCTGCGTGGCGCTCGTGCATTTTGCTATAGCCTACCGTTATCACGGCGGCCCCATGCTACCGCTTTGTTCGATAGCAACCGAGTGTAGCTGAGGCGCAACATCGTAGCCACGGGAGCGCGCCGCCCCAGCCTGCTTCGCCAGCGGGAAGCCTGAAGCGTCCATCTGGTGCGCGACGTGGACATTGGCCTCTTTCCATCCTGAGTTTTCAAGAGGGGCTCCTTTTCCAGACTTTGTTCATAGGAAACATCGCCCGCGATGCGTATTGCGCATTTCGGCGCGCGATGCGCAGTTGTTCGCCGCGCCAGCTCTGCTCACAGCCGGCAATAAACAGCTCGCCGCTCTGAAAGGCGATGGGGGACCTGGCCACGATCAGTGCCAAGGACGACCGCTTTGCCTCCGATTGCGGAAGTCGGCGCACGAAGGGCAAAGTTCGCAGACGGGTCAAAATGCGAAAAATTCAAAGTGAGCATAACGAGTCCGCTTCTTGGGGGATTGCGACCAAACGCCGACGGCACGCCGGCAGTTCGCTACTCCATCGCATTGCCCGTCTCGATGCGCAGCGGCTGGTAGCCTTCCGACGCCATGGCCGCGAAAATCTCTTGCGCATGGGCGGCGTCGCGTGTCTCCACCGTGACGTCGAGCTTGGCGCCCTTGGCCGGCACATCGAGGAACAGCCGGCGGTGATCGACTTCCAAAATATTGGCGCCCAGCTCGCCGAGCCGGGTGGCGATGCGGCCGAGCACGCCCGGGCGGTCGGGGATGCTGAGGCGGAAGGAGACGACGCGACACTCGCGCTCCAATTCGCGCACGGTGATGGAGGCGAGGATGCGCGGGTCGATATTGCCGCCGGTCAGGATGAGGCCGACCTTGCGGCCGCGGAAGCGGTCCGCCTCGACCAGCATCGCCGCCAGCCCGGCGGCGCCGGCGCCCTCGGACACCGTCTTCTGCAGGGTGGTATAGGCATTGACCGCGCGCTCCAGATGCGGCTCGTCCACCAGGATGATGTCTGAGACCAGCTTGCGCACGATGGGAAGCGTCAGGGCGCCGACATTTTTAACCGCGATGCCTTCGGCGAGCGTCGCCCCACCGATCGGGCGCTGCTCGTTGTGCAGCGCGTTCCAGAACGAAGGGTAGAGCGCGGCCTCGGCGCCGACGATCTCGATCTCCGGCCGTACGGCACGCGTGGCCACGGCATTGCCGGCGATCAGGCCGCCGCCGCCGATCGGGATCACCAGCGCGTCGAGGTCCGGCACTTCTTCCAGCATTTCGAGCGCAATGGTGCCCTGCCCGCTGATGATGCGCGCGTCGTCGTAAGGATGCACCAGGACCATGCCGCGCTCTTGCATGAGCTGCTCGCAGCGCGCCTGCGCTTCGGCGATGGTCTCGCCGTCGAGCACCACCGCGGCGCCGTGCGCGCGCGTCGCAGCCACCTTCACGAAAGGCGTGGTCACCGGCATGACGATGGTGGCCGGTATCTGCAAGCGCGCGGCGTGATAGGCCACCGCCTGGGCATGGTTGCCGGCCGACATGGCGATGACGCCACCGCGGCGCTCGTCCGCCCTCAGCGAGGCGAGCTTGTTGAGCGCGCCGCGGTCCTTGAAAGAGCTGGTGACTTGCAGGTTCTCGTATTTGACGAAGACGTCGGCGCCGGTGAGCGCGGAAAGCCGCGGCGCCGGCAGCATGGGCGTGCGCAGCACCACGTTCTGGATGACGCGGCAGGCCTCTTCGATATCGGCAATCGTGACGGTCAAGACTGTCCTCCGGGCAGGCCGCACCATGCCGCAAGCGCGACGGCCATGCCAGCAGCCCGGCCAGCGCCCTTTCCGAACCCCTTGCGTGCGCCCGATTCTTTCGCCATGTCCGAGACGAAGCGCCCGCCGGCCAAGAGGCCCTGGGAGCGCCGAAAAAGGGGGCTCGGGCGGCCATGCCGATCGACATCAAACCCCATGCCTATGACCCGGTGAGCCAGCCGGAACTGTTCGAGGGCGTCCTCCCCCGCCGGGTGGTGGCCTTCGTCATCGACGTGGTGATCATCGCCATCCCGGTGGTGCTGGCGGCCGTGTTCATTTTCGCCCTCGGGATCGTCACCTTCGGCCTGGGCTGGGCGCTGTATTGGCTGATCCCGCCGGGCACGTTGATCTGGGCCATCGTCTATTTCGGGGCCACCCTGGCGGGTCCCGAATCGGCCACCATCGGCATGCGGGTGGTGGACCTGGAAATGCGCACCTGGTACGGCGCCCCGTCCTATTTCGTGCTGGGCGCGGTGCACGCCATCCTGTTCTGGCTGTCGATTTCGCTGCTGACGCCGTTCATCCTGTTGGTTGCGTTTTTCAACGA
>JARRNI010000242.1:0-11763 GCA_037385125.1 Pseudolabrys sp. | reverse complement strand
GATCAGCGGGCCCATGGCGGTGGCCGCGTCGTCCGGCGCGCCCAGCTTGAGCGCTTCGGCGCGCTCTTTCATGGCGGCGACGAACTTCTCGAACAGCGGCCGCTCCACATAGACGCGCTCGGTGCCCAGACACACCTGCCCGCAATTGGCGAAGCAGGAGCGCATGGTGCCTTCGATCGCCGCGTCGAAATCGCAGTCGGCAAAGACGATCGCCGGGTTCTTGCCGCCCATCTCCAGCGACACCGGGCGGGCGCCATCGGCGGCAGCCTTCATGATGGCCGCGCCGGTGCGGGTCTCGCCGGTGAAGGTGATGGCGTTGACGCGGGGGTGGCGGGTGAGGAATTCGCCGGCCGAGCCCGGGCCGAAGCCGTGCACCACGTTGTAGACGCCCTTGGGGATGCCAACCGCGTTCATCACCTCGCCGAGCATGGCCGCGGTCTGCGGCGTCTCCTCCGACGGTTTCACCACGACCGTGTTGCCGCACGCCAGGGCCGGGGCGACCTTCCAGGTCATCAGCAGCAGCGGCAGGTTCCAGGGACAGATCACGCCCACTACGCCGACCGGCCGGCGCACCGCGTAATTGATGGCGCCGGCGCCGTCCGGCGTGCCCATTTCGAAGAATTCGGTCGAGACGTTCTTGATGGTGTCGGCGAACACCTTGAAGTTGGCCGCGCCGCGCGGGATGTCAATATGGCGCGCCAGGCTCACCGGCTTGCCGGTGTCGGCCACTTCCGCCGCGAGGAAGTCGTCGAAGCGCTGGTTGATCGCGTCGGCCAGCGCATAGAGCAGCCCGCCGCGCTCGGCAGGCTGCATGCGGCCCCAGGGGCCGTCGAGCGCCGCGTGGGCGGCCGCGACCGCGGCGTCGACTTCCGCTTCGCCGGCCTCCGCAACGCGCGCGATCAGCGCGCCGGTAACCGGCGAGCGCTTGTCGAAACGGCGGCCGCTCTTCGGCGCGGTCGAGCATGTTTCCTCCCGGCGTTGAGCAACCCGGTAAGAAGGATGGTTACTCGCGCAACCACGCGCCTTGATCTAGGTCAAGTGGAACTGCAGCCGGTTGGGGCAGGGCCCTAAAACAGCGGCGGGATCAAGTCCTCGACTTTGACCCGCATGCGTTTCTTGACGTTGGCCACGATGCGGCTGCGGTGGCAGGCTTTGGGGTCGCGGCAGTAGCAGAGCAGGGCGATGCGCTTGCCCGACTTGATGAGGCGGACGAGCTCGGCCAGTTCCTCTTGCGGCTCGGGCTTCTTGATGTGCTTGTCGTAGACGCGCCAGAGCGTGTCGGTGTCGCCGGCGCGGGCAGCAGCGCGCCCTTCCGCCGGCGTGCCGAGCTTCTGCAGATGAAGATAAGCGATACCGGCCTCGTCGAGGCTGGCCGCGAACTGGCGCTTGGAGAAGCCGGGGCGGCGCGAGGCCGCCACCGCGCGCGTGTCGATGAGGAGGTCGACGTGCGCACGCTTGAGCTCGTTCAGCACTGCGGCCGGCTTGGCCTGCTCGTAACCAATTGTAAACAAAGAATGCATAGTATTGTCATAGCACTGACATGCGCCCCCGCTATATAGGGCGCAAGTGGCGAACGGGAAAGCGCTGACGCTCCGTTCGTCCGACGGCCACTACGAGACAGGCGACGGCGGATGTACCCGCGCCTTTTCGTCGGTGGTCGTTCTCATTTTGGGGGCTTGCCCGCCGATACGCGTTCGATCAGCGCCATGGCCGCAGCCGGTGCGCGCACCTTGGCTTCGTGGATAAAATAAACGAAGACGTCGCGCGGCTGCTTTTTCGCGCGTCCATTGTCGAGGCGGGGAAGGTCCGACGGTTCGCCGCCTCGCGCCCAGGTTTTCGCGCGCTCAGCCCACACATCCAGCGCCTTGGGCGCATAGCCGGTTTTCAGTTTTTCTTGCCCCTTCTGCAGGCGCGCATAGACGAAGCTGCCGGTGACGTCGGCGATACCCGGATAGACCGCGTGCTCGGCGAACACCACCGGTACGTCGAACCGGCGCAGCAGTGCGACAAAGGCCGGCGTCTTGAAGCTGTCGTGGCGCACTTCGACGACGGCGAGAAGACGAAGCCGTCGGGCACTCGGCTCGCCCAGTCGCGGAACGTCTTCGGCGTCTGGGTGCGGTAGAAAGTGCCGTTGACCTCGATGGAAGTCAGGCGCTCGGACGCGTATTCGAGTTCGCGCGCCTGCGGCAGGCCCTTGGGATAGAACACCCCGCGCCAGGGTTCATAGGTCCAGCCGCCGATGCCGCAATAGATGGTTCCGGATTTCATGAACGAAGCTTACGCAGCCGATTGCCGCGTCGCGACCCGAATTCTGACGACAATAGAGCAGATGGCCCTAGATTTCTCACGGCCCTTTGCGTTTCCTGATCTTGCCAGCGCTGGCTTCGCGCTGACCGGATCGCGCAATTCACGCCGCCGGCAGGCTGGCATAGATTGCCGCCAGCGGCAGATCGACGGCGGGGCTTTCGATACGAACGGTGCGCTCCTCGCCCGCAACGACTTGAGGACCGGGCGCAAAGCCGTCGGCGCCGCGCTGCCAGACCCAGGCCTTGGGCTCGTCCTGGCTGAACACGAGATAGGCCTTCACTGTCGGTAGCTTCAGATATTCCGCGGCCTTGTCACCGAGGTCGATGGCGGCCGTCGACGGTGACAGCACTTCCACTACCAATACCGGCGAGGCCGCCGTATAATCCTTGCCGCCTCCGCCGACAGCATCGACGACAATGTCCGGGTAGCGCAGCGTCTCCGGTTCGGCATCGAGCCCGAATTCGGCGATGACCTGCCAGCGCTGCGGATCGAGCTGGTTTCGCAGGGCAACCGCTAGATTCATGACGATAAGCCCATGCCGCCGCGAGACTCCCGGCATCATGACGACACGCCCTTTCACCAACTCGAAGCGTCCCTCCTGGCATTCGGCCCAGGCGAGGAAGGCGGCCTTGTCCATATGGGTCGGCAGGTGAACATTCATGACGGCCTCTCTCGAACCCATTCTAGTGAATTGGGTAGGCTGGAGAAAGGGCATGGCCGGGCGCAAATTTGACGCGGCGACCCGAATTCTGCCGCGAGTCGCGCAAGATAGGTTCTCTTGAAACGCAAAAAGGCCCGGGATTTCTCCCGGGCCTTTACACTTCGCGTTTTGGTTCTGCTAAATCAGAAGTCCATGCCGCCGCCCGGGGGCATGGCCGGCATCGCTTCCTTCTTCTTCGGCAGTTCGGCCACCATGGCTTCGGTAGTGATCAGCAGACCAGCAACCGACGACGCGTTCTGGATCGCCGCCCGCACCACCTTGGTCGGGTCGATGATGCCCTTGGTCAGCAAATTGCCGTACTCGCCGTTCTGGGCGTCGAAGCCGTAGGAGTACTGATCCTTGTCGAGGATCTTGCCGACCACGACCGAGCCGTCAGCGCCGGCATTGGTCGCGATCTGGCGGGCCGGAGCCTGGATCGCCTTGCGCACGATATCGACGCCGTGCTTCTGGTCTTCGTTGGCCGTCCGGACGCGGCTGAGCGCCGCGACCGAGCGCAGCAGCGCAACGCCGCCGCCCGGCAGGATGCCTTCCTCGACCGCGGCGCGGGTGGCGTGCATCGCGTCGTCGACCCGATCCTTGCGCTCCTTCACCTCGATCTCGGTGGCGCCGCCGACGCGGATCACCGCCACGCCGCCCGCCAGCTTGGCGAGCCGCTCCTGCAGTTTCTCCTTGTCGTAGTCCGAGGTGGTCTCCTCGATCTGCGCCTTGATCTGCGCTACGCGCGCCTCGATGTCGGCTTTCTTGCCGGCGCCGTTGACGATCGTGGTGTTCTCCTTGTCGATCATCACCTTCTTGGCGCGGCCGAGCATCTGGATTGTGACGTTCTCGAGCTTGATGCCGAGGTCCTCGCTGATCGCCTGGCCGCCGGTCAGGATAGCGATGTCCTGAAGCATGGCCTTGCGGCGATCGCCGAAGCCCGGCGCTTTCACCGCGGCGACTTTCAAGCCACCGCGCAGCTTGTTGACCACCAAAGTGGCCAGCGCCTCGCCCTCGACGTCCTCGGCCACGATCAGCAGCGGCTTGGAGGTCTGCACCACCGACTCCAGGAGCGGCAGCAGTTCCTGCAGGCCCGACAGCTTCTTCTCGTAGATCAGGATGTAGGGGTCCTCCATCTCCACGCGCATCTTGTCGGCGTTGGTGACGAAATAGGGCGAGATGTAGCCGCGGTCGAACTGCATGCCCTCGACCACGTCGAGCTCGGTCTCCAGGCTCTTGGCTTCCTCGACCGTGATGACGCCCTCGTTGCCGACCTTCTGCATGGCCTTGGCGAGGAAATCGCCGATCTCCTTGTCGCCGTTGGCCGAGATGGTGCCGACCTGGGCGATCTCTTCGTTGGAGGTGACCTTCTTGGAGTTCTTCTCCAGGTCCGACACGATGGCCTCGACGGCGAGATCGACGCCGCGCTTCAGGTCCATCGGGTTCATGCCGGCGGCGACCGCCTTGGAGCCTTCCTTGGCGACCTCGCGCACCATCTGCGCGCCCATGTTCTCGAACTTGTCGTCGAGCTCGATCTCCTTGGCGACGGTGACGCCGTCCTTGGTGATGCGCGGGGCGCCGAACGACTTGTCGAGCACCACGTTGCGGCCCTTGGGGCCGAGCGTGACCTTCACCGCATTGGCGAGGATGTCGACGCCACGCAGCATGCGGTCGCGCGCGTCAACCGAGAATTTGACTTCCTTGGCAGACATTTCGGTTTGCTCCGTTCTTGGCCGTCATCCTGAGGAGGCGCGCAGAGCCGTCTCGAAGGATGAAGCCAATGAGGTTTCCATGTTTCCGGGCCTCATCCCTCGCGACGCGCACCATTCGGTGCGCTCCTCAGGATGAGGGGAGAGGGTGTTACGCGGCCTTCTTGCGGGCGGCGGCGCCACCTTCGATGACACCCATGACGTCGCTCTCCTTCATGATCAGGAGATCTTCGCCGTCGATCTTCACTTCGGTGCCCGACCACTTGCCGAACAGCACGACGTCGCCGACTTTCAGGTCGAGCGGGACCAGCTTGCCGGTCTCGTCGCGGCCGCCGGGACCGATGGCGACCACTTCGCCCTGGCTCGGCTTTTCCTTGGCGGTGTCCGGGATGAGCTGGTCCCCCCTGCCAAACCCCGTCGTCCAGATGGGTGGCGCTTTTCGGGGCCGCAAGAGGGCTCGTGAGAATTTTTAGCACTCCGCGTGGCGGAGTGCCAATAATTTTTAGCACTCTTGGGCCCCGAGTGCCAGGACGCCGAAAACATGCACCGCTTCAATGGTTAACCGCTAAACCCGAGGAACCGGGCGGCATGATGGCAGTTGACGCTGGCGCCCACCTGCAAGGGCCTTTGGGCCTTGTTAGCAGGCTCGCATGGTTGCTGCTAAGGCCTTGATTTTAAACCGCTTGTTTACCTTTTCGGCTTGCAATGGGAGGCGCCGGAATTGGAAACTTGAAGTCCGACAGACGGAGGACTTGGAATGGTTTCGACGGTTTCGAATGATTTCCTCAAGCAGGTCAATGGCTACGGCCTCACCACCGCGCATATCCTGTACCGGCGTCCCGATCACCACTGGCTGCTGCAGTCCTACGTCTGGCAAGCCTACGACATGTTCCCGGAATTCCCCGAGCTGCAGCGCTTCCTGACGTTCTGGCAGGAGAAGCTGGAAGGTCCGCTGCATTCGGTGCAGGTGGCCCATTGCAAGCTGATCAAGCCGGCGGAGCTGAAGCCGGTCAACGGCGAATTCAGGCTGCATTAGGCGCCTTGTCCGGTTGTCGCCCTCCCCGGAAGCGGAGGGCCTAGTAAATAAACGCAAGCGGTGCCGTGATTACTGGATCGTCCGCATTCGCGGACGATGACGGCTAAAGGTCGCGGTGCTCACCGGAACAGGCTTTCGATGTAGTCGGCACCGAGACCGACCTTCTCGTAGTACGCCTTGCACATGTCGATGTAGGTTAAACACGTCGAAATAGCCGGCGCTCTCGCCCTCGTCGTCGAGCCAGATCAGCGGCCCGCTGACGATGAAGAACACCTTCATCGGGTCCTTGTGCTCGAAAGCCACCAGCGTGTGGCCCTCGCCCGGTGTCTCGTAGACGAAATCGCCGGCGGTGGCGGTCCAATCGTGCTCGAGATAGCCCCATTTGCCCGAGATCGTATAGGCGAACACCTGGCGCGGATGGTAGTGCCGGTTCACCAGCCCCGCCTCCTTTGATTCAGAATGTCGCACCACATGTTCTGGGTGGGCGAGATCCATAAGGGGCGCGACGACACCGTCTCGGTGAACGGCACGTAATAGCGCTCGTCGTCGGTGGCGGCGTCGGCGACATAGGCTTCCGGCAGGGCATTGGGCTGGAACACCTTGGCGGTGGGCGCGATGTCCTTCCAGAATTCGGTGGTGGCGGTCTCGACCATGGGCGCAGCTCCCGAAGCGTGCGGTTGCGAGCCTTCCCGGCTCGGATCGGGTCGGGCACAATCCACCAGATTGGTTTGATTGCCAACCGCTGCCATCAACGACCGTCATTCAATGCATTCAAAACTTTTGCGCGCGCGGGCGGGGCGCGGCAATGGCGAAAGCGCAGCATCCGCCCCAGCTAGGGCGAGCCCCTCGCGCTCCGTGAGCAATGTCGCATGAAGCATTATGTCGCCCGCGCCGCCTTGATGCTCGGCAATGTGGTGATCGGCCTGTCGGTGCTGGCGCCGACCGGCATGCTGCCCGAGCTGGCGCAGGGCCTGCATGTCGGCATCCGCGAGGGCGGGCTGCTGGTCACCTATGGCGCCATCGTGCTGTGCATCGGCTCGCCCCTGGTGGCCTGGCTCACCGCCCATGTTGACCGGCGGCTGCTGCTCACCGGCTCGCTCGGCCTGGTAGCGGTGGGGCAGGCGGCGTCGGCGCTGGCGCCGGACTATACGGTCATTCTGGCGGTGCGGCTGGTCATGCTGGCGGCCGCTGCCGTCTATACGCCGCAGGCGGCAGCGACGGTGGCGATGATCGTGCCGGAACGCGAGCGGGCAAGCGCCATCGCCTTCGTGTTTCTCGGCTGGACGCTGACGATCGCCGGCGGCCTGCCGCTGGTGACGCTGATGGCGACCCATTTCGGCTGGCGGGCGGCCTTCGGTGCCCTAGGCGTAATCTCGGCAGTCGGCACGCTGCTGCTGTTGGCCGCCCTGCCGTCCTGGCTGCGGGGACGGGCGCTGCCGCTTTCTGGCTTTTCGGCCATTGTCCGCAGCCGGCGCATCCTGCTCATTCTTCTGCTCACGCTGTTGCAGACGTCGGGCCAGTTCACCGTCTTCGTCTATCTCGCGCCCCTGCTGTTCGGGCTTGCCGGTGCCGGCGCAGGGACTATCGGTGCATTTTTCGCCTGTTACGGCGCGGCGGGGCTCTTCGGCAATGTCGCCGCCAGCGCGGCGGTGACTCCACTCGGCATCCAGCGCACGCTGGCGCTGTTCCTCGGCGCGGTCTTTGCCGGCCTGCTTCTATGGTCTCTGGGCGCTGGCTCGCTGATCGTCATGAGCGCCGGCATCGCATTCTGGGGCTTGGGCTTCGCGGCGACCAATTCGATGCAGCAGGCGCGGCTGGCGCAGGCCGCACCCGATTTCGCCGGCGTCGCTATCTCGTTGAACACGTCCGTACTCTATGTCGGACAGGCTGTCGGGTCGGGACTGGGCGGCGTTTTGTTCGCGGCCGGCCTGTTGCACGTCATGGGCTATGTCGGCTTGGCGTTCCTCGCCGCCGCCTGCCTGCTGCTGGCCGTCACCTGGGTGCGCGAGGCGCCGCTGGCCGAAGTCAGCGGCGCGCCTTGACGCGTTTTATCAAGGCCTCCACCTGCGGCAGCATGCGGGAAATGACGATGGAGTAGCCTTGTGCGTTGTAATGCGCATGGTCGCGCGCGCGGTATTTGCCGGGCGGCAGCTTCCATTGCGCGTAAGGCACGCGGGTGGCCTTGGCGACGCCCGAAACGTTGAGGTGGCCGAGGCCGACCAGCAGAACTTCGATGCCGCGCTTGCGCAAGCTGCGCGCGATTTCCGTCAGGTTGGCGCGCATGCGCCGGGCCGGCACGTGATAGCGCAGATCGTTGGTGCCGAATTCTACGATGGCGATGTCGGTATCCGGGTCGATGGCCTGATCGAAGCGGCGCAACGCGCCGCGGGTAGTGTCACCGGGGATGCCGGCGTTCTTGACGACGACGTCGTAGCCCTTTCTGCGCAGCACATTCTGCAGTTGCGCCGGATAGGCGTCCTTTCGCGGCACCAGCCAGCCATAGGTCGCGCTGTCGCCGAAGGCGACGATGTGGATGGGGCGAGCCGATGCCGCGCTGGCCGTCGCGATGAGAAGCGCGAAGGCGCCGAGCAGCCCTTTCATCACGTCAACACCCCCACGATGGCGCCGGTGAGACAGGTCGCCAGCGTGCCCGACACAATCGACTTGCCGCCCAGCGAGATGATGTCGGCGCGGCGCTCCGGCGCCATCACGGTGAGCCCCGCGAGCATGATGCCGAGCGAGCCGAAATTGGCGAAGCCGCACATGGCGTAAATCATGATCAGCCGCGAGCGCGGATCGAGCGCGCCGGCCGGCAGCTTGGCCAGCTCGACATAGGCGATCAGCTCGTTGAGCACGGTCTTGATGCCCATCAGCGAACCGGCGGTGAAAGCTTCATTCCACGGCACGCCCATCAGCCAGCACACTGGCGCCATGACGTAGCCGAGTAGCCGCTGCAGCGTGATCGCGCTGCCGCCGACGTCCGGCAGCAGGCCGAAGATGGCGTTGACGAGGTGTACCAGCGCCACCAGCACGATCAGCATGGCGACGATGTTGAGCAGCAGTTCGAGGCCGGCACCGGTACCGCGCACGATGGCGTCCATGGTGTTTTCGGCGACCGGGCCGAGCTTGATCTCGCCGATGTCGGTGCGTTCATCGGGCGGAACCGGCACCATGAGCTGGCTGACCAGGAGCGCCGCCGGCGCGCTGATGATGGAGGCGATCAGCAGATGGCCGGCGACGTTGGGGATGACGTTCTTCAGGATGGTGGCATAGAGCACGTAGACGGTGCCGGCGATGGTGGCCATGCCGCCGGTCATGATCATGAACAGTTCGCCGCGCGCGAGCCTATTGAGATAAGGCCGCACGAACAGCGGCGATTCCACCATGCCGAGGAAGATGTTGGCGGCAGTGGACAGGCCGACCGCGCCCCCGACTCCGATCGTGCGCTCGAGCAGCCAGGACAGGCCGCGCACGATCGGCGGCAGAATCCGCCAGTAGAACAGCAGCGTCGTGAGCACGCTCATCACCAGCACGATGGGCAGCGCCTGGAAGGCGAGCACGAATTCATTGGCCGGATTGGTGGTAGCGAAGGGCGTGGGGCCGCCGCCGATGTAGCCGAATACGAACGAGGTGCCGGCGAGTGAGGCGGCGCTGATCGCGTCGACTGCGTATTTGATGAGCGCGATGGGGCGTTCGATCTGCGGAATCTCCAGCAGCAGCACGGCGGTGACGAAAGTCACCAGCAGTGCTAGGCCTGCGCTTCTGACGTCGACCGCGCGCCGGTTCTCGCTGATGGCCCACGCGAAGGCGAGCAAGGCGACCATTCCCATCGCCGATCGCAGATGCAGCATTGATCCACCCATACCGGTCCGCGGGGTTGACCCGCGCGGCGATCCTCCGTTCGATACCTTCTCTCCCTGAGTCCGGCAATCATGGAAAGGACGCTTAATGTCCCGCATTCGCTTCGATTTCGATGGCCTCACGCTGGAGGCCGAGCCGCTCGACACGCCGACTGCGAAGGCGATCCTTGCCGCGCTGCCGGTGACGGCGTCCGTGATGACCTGGGGCGAGGAGGTCTATTTCGACGTGCCGGTGGATGTCGCGCGCGAGGGTCACGCCCGCGCGGTGGTGAGTGCCGGCGAGGTCGCCTATTGGCCGGATGGCACGGCCATTGCGATCGGGTTCGGCCGCACGCCGGTCAGTCATGGAGACGAGATAAGGCTGGCGAGCCCGGTTAACATCTGGGCCAAGGCGCTCGGCGACGTAAAGACGCTGAAAGCCGTGAGGGCCGGGACGAAGGTGACGGTGAGCAAGCTGGATTGAGCTGTCGCGGATGCTGCGCTGCGCCCGGGACAAGCGGCCGTCAGTTGGGCTCCTGATGCTGGCGCACCATGGTGAGCATCAGGTCCCAGACGTTGCGGATGTTGACGATGGTCAAGAGCAGCAGGCTGCCGGCCAGCTCGTCGGGCGCGGACGCGGTCTCGCGTGCGAACAGCGCGGCGGCAACCGCCAATGCGACATAGCCGACCACCGGCAACAGTCCGTAGGCGAGATGGTCCTGCCAATAGCGCGTCATGTCAGTGCGCAGCACCTGCACCGTGATGACACTCGACACCACGGCGCCGATCACGGCAGTGGCGCCGAGCGGCACGGCATAGAACAGCCCGCGATGACTCGGCGCCATGGCAACGGCCGCACCGAAGAATACGCTGGTGAAATGGATCACGACCGGGCTCATGAAGGTCCGGGTGGCTGCCTTGCGCTGTTCGGTGACGAAGCCGACACCGATAGACACGGCGACGAACAGCAACGCCAGCAGTGTGGCACCGGCGGTGCCCACGAGCAGGTAGAAGTCACGCCATTCCTTCAGCGCTTCGGCGATTTGCATATGGGTTATTCCTTGCGCATGATCTTGTCCGAAAACCGGTTCCCACTTTTCGGGATCATGCGCCTATCCCCGCCCGATGAACGGCATCTTGTTCGCCATCACCGTCATGAACAGCACGTTGGAATCGAGCGGCAGGCTTGCCATGTAAACCACGGCATCGCCAACGTTCTCTGCGTCCATGCGCGCCTCGATCATTTTGGAGCCGTTCGGCTGCAGCACGCCATCGCCCTGCACCATGCGGTCGGTGAGCGGCGTGGCCGCGTTGCCGATGTCGATCTGCCCGCAGCAGATGTCGTATTGCCGGCAGTCGAGCGAGGTCGATTTGGTGAGCCCGGTGACCGCGTGCTTGGTCGAGGTATAGGCGACCGAGAAGGGGCGCGGCGCGTGCGCGGAGATCGAGCCGTTGTTGATGATGCGGCCGCCGCGCGGGCTCTGGGCCTTCATGATCTTGATGGCTTCCTGGGTGCACAGGAACATGCCGGTGAGGTTGACGGCGACCACGTTCTGCCAGATTTCGAACGGCAGGTCCTCGAGCGGGACGGGGGGCGCGCCGATGCCGGCATTGTTGAACAGCACGTCGAGCCGGCCGAAGGAGGATTTCACCTTGTCGAACAGCGCTACGATCTGCTCGCGCTTGGACACGTCGGTCGGCTGCACCAGCGCCTGCGCACCCGTGCCGTTGACGGCGGCGGCGGTCTCGTCGAGCGGCTCCTTGCGGCGCCCGGCCAGCGCCACATTGTAGCCGGCCTTGGCCAGCGCGATCGCCACAGCCTTGCCCACGCCGGTGCCGGCCCCGGTGACCAGCGCAATCTTTGTCGTCATCGCTTCCTCCGCCCGCGTTACATTGGGGCGGGGAAATAGCATAAAGCGGCGTGCGGGGCAGCCCGGGCGGGAACGGATCGGCCGCGGCAAGATTTGGGGCAGCAAGGGGCGCCGGTCAGCATAAAGAAAGGGAGTGCGCGCATGGACACGCTGAAGGGAAAGGCCGCGCTGATCACGGGCTCGACCGACATCCTGATCAACAATGCCGGCATCGGTCGGGCGGACGACCGCCGGCAGGAAAGCGCCGACGGCTACGAGCTGCGCTTTGCCGTCAATTACCTTGCGGGCTTCCTGCTCACCAATC
>JARRNI010000241.1:0-6657 GCA_037385125.1 Pseudolabrys sp. | reverse complement strand
GGTCACAACCTCCGCCTCGTTCTCGCCTGGCTGAGAGCTTTGCTGAGCTTGATCCTGATCTTGCTGCGACAGACCCTTACAGCTCAATCAGCGCTCAAATCGGCTTCTTAACGGACGACTAGCTTATGCTGACGCGGCAGGGCAGAGCGCCTGGCCGCACGCTGACCGCCAACGGCCTTGCGTTGAACGGGGCGCGCCGCCGGCGATCAGTATTGCCGACGCTGCCAGGCCCGGCCGGTGGCAGACGCCCTCTTTTTCGCGATGTCCGCCCGCGCCGTATGCGTCGAACGATGGCGATAATGATGGTGGTGCCGCCTGCGTCGGGCGACCGCCCGCTTGACGCGGTGGTGCCGCGCCGCCTTGGCGGCATGGGCCTTCTCCGCCTTGGCATGCTGCTCGTCCTTGTTCGGCCATTTCTCCGTCTCGATCGGGCTTGCCGCCACCTGGGGCAGGGACTTCGGCCGCTCGCCCGCCGCCACCACGTGCACCACGCGGTAGCCTTCCTTTTTCAGTTCCTTGAGTAGCCGCGGCAGCGCCAGCGCCGTGTCGGCATGGATGTCGTGCATCAAAATGATGCCGCGGCTTCTCTTGTTCAGCCGTTTCATGGTGCGCTCGATGAGCCGGCTCGGCGTGGTGCCGCGCTTCCAGTCGTCGCTGTCGACGTCGGTGCTCCAGATGATCAGGCCCTTCTTTTCTAGGAAGTGATCGATCGCCTTGGTGCGGCCGAAGCCCGGAACGCGGAAAAACGGCGACAGCGCCCGCGGATCGCCGAGCGCGTTGTCGACCGAGACGATGCCGCGGTCCACCTGGCGCTCGACCCGCTTCATCGACAGGCGCTGGAACGGGATCGGATGGGTCTGACTGTGGGTGCCGATGCTGTGGCCTTCGTTGTAGATGCGCCGCACCAGATAGGGGCGCAGCTGTGCCATCTCGCCGACCAGGAAATACGTGGCCTTCACGCAATTGGCGGCAAGCGTATCGAGCACGCTGTTGGTGTAGGGCGGGATCGGGCCGTCGTCGAAGGTGAGCACCACCTCGTGGTCCTTCAGCGGCAGCTCCTGCTTGTAGTCGTTGCTGCCGATCGCCTGGAATTCGCTCGGGCTGATGGTCAACACCCGCTCGGTACCGAGCGCGTCGGGATGACCGGGGCAGGTGGCCGCAGCGGTCTTGGCGGCCGGCTTGCTCTCCGGCTCGTTCTCGGGCTTGCTCTCAGGTTTGGCGGGCGCCGCTGCTGCCGGCTCGGCCGGTTTTATGGAGTCCGGGTTTATGGCTTCGAGTTTGGCCGCCGGCATCGGCACCGCCGGCTCGACCGACGCGCTTTCCGGCTTGGCGGCCGGTATCGGCACGGGCGGCTCCGCCGGCGGCATCGGCACGGCCATTGCTTGCTCGACGGGTTTTGCCGCCGGCGCTTCGGCGGGCGCTGCCGCTGCCTCCCCGGCGGGCGCGGCGGCCGCTTCTTTGACCGATTGAGCTAAGGCCGGCGCGCTGCCTGCCAGCAGACACGCGAAAACAGCCGCAATAACGTGCATTTTCTCGTTCTCCACCCCGCCCTTCGCGCCCGCCGGCGCGCCCCCGAACGGCGGATGCTTCGAGTTTCGCTGCACCCAGATTAGTCGAAATTCAATCAAGCGGAATGGCCAGAGGCTTGTTTTCCGTCGTTTTTCCGTCCCGCTCGGTGCGGCAACGCCCCGCACCCGTTTTGGTTTCAACGGTGGACGTGCGGCTTCGGCCGCCTGCGCCGTCGGGCAGCCCTGGCGCTCGGCGACGAAAAGGGTGCGTCGCCGGCGTCGGCGCGTCGGGCGCGACGATGGCCGGGCCTCGATCCGGTTGGGCCGCGCAGCGGTTGCGCCGAGCGAGCGGTCCACGCAGGGCCGGCGACGATGGCGAAGATGCGGACAGATACGTCCGCCATCGGTCCCGCGTTAATCGTTTGCCCGCTTTTGGGGCTCGTCGTACAAGCGGCCGGACTGCGCTCTGCGCCGACGAGGACCGGCATGCTCGACGAGAACACCATCGACCTGCCGCTGCGCGGAGAGGACGGCAGCATTCGCGCCGACTTCGTCGAACACGTTTCGCAGACGATCGAGGCCGGCGACGCCGACGCCCTGCGCGCGCTGGTCGGCGACCTGCACGAAGCCGACCTCGGCGCGGTGCTGGAGGCGCTCGAAGCCGACGAGCGTCCGCGCCTGATCGAGCTGCTCGGCATCGACTTCGACTTCACCGCGCTGACCGAGGTTGACGACACGGTGCGCGAGGACATCCTGGAAGAGCTGCCGCCGGAGGCCGTCGCCAAGGGCGTGGCCGAGCTCGATTCAGACGACGCGGTGGCGATCCTAGGCGACCTGTCGAAGGAATACCAGGCCGAGATTCTCGAGCACGTCCCGCCGGTCGAGCGCATCGCGCTGGCGCGTAGCCTCGAATATCCGGAAGAGTCCGCCGGCCGGCGCATGCAGATCGACTTCATTGCCGCGCCCGCCACCTGGACCGTCGGCCGCGCCATCGACTACATGCGCGAGACCGAGGAACTGCCCGAGCGCTTCTACGAGCTGTATGTGGTGGACGACGCCGGCCGGTTCCTCGGCGCCGTGCCGCTCGACGTCCTGCTGCGCTCCAAGCGCCCCGTGCCGGTCACCGAGCTGATGGACGACGAGCGGCCGCGGGTGCGCGCCGACCAGGACCAGGAGGAGGTGGCCCGCCTGTTCCAGCGCTACAACTGGGTGGCCGCGCCGGTCGTCGACCATAACGACCGCCTGGTCGGCGTCATCACCTTCGACGACGTTGCCGACGTGCTCGAGGAAGAGGCGGAAGAGGATATCCGCGCGCTCGGCGGCGTGACCCACGCGGAAGAACTGTCGGACACGGTGTGGACCATCGCGCGCGGCCGCTTTAACTGGCTGCTGGTCAATCTCGGCACCGCCTTCATCGCCTCGTCCGTGCTCGGCCTGTTCGCAGGCGAATTGCAGAAGATGGTGGCACTGGCCGTGCTGGCGCCGATCGTGGCGAGCCAGGGCGGCAACGCCACCACCCAGACCATGACGGTCGCCGTGCGCGCGCTCGCCACCCACGACCTCACCGACGCCAATGCCTGGCGGGTGGTCGTGCGCGAGGTGCTGGTCGGCTTAGTCAACGGCATGGCCTTCGCCGTTATCACCGGCATCCTGGCCTATATCTGGTTCAAGGTGCCGGGACTGGGTTTCGTGATCGGGCTGGCGATGATCTGCAATCTGCTCGCCGCCGCGCTGGGCGGCATTCTCATCCCGCTGGTGCTGAACCGGCTGAAGATCGATCCGGCGGTGGCCTCCAGCCCGTTCGTGACAACGGTGACGGACGTGGTCGGCTTTTTCTCGTTTTTGTCCATTGCCACGTTCTGGTTTGGCTTGCGGTAGGGCGTGAATAGGCGGCCGGCCATCTACAAGCGTCCTTCTGCCGCACATCTTCCCGTGAAAATTATGGTCTAAACTTCGCTCCAAATGGACAGACCGTCTTTAGCCGTTTTAGACTTGACGTTGCCTGTGTCGCAGGTGCGAAGCATTGCCGGGCCGGCGTGACGGTGATCATTTCAATCCCTTTGAACAACTATCCTCTCATTCGCACGCGCTCGGCCGAATCGTATCGAGAAGCGCTCGGCCAAATCTATGCCAAGCCGAGCATGTAGCTTGCGCCGTCGACCACAAGCTTCGAAGCCTGCATCAATAGTTGTGACTTCCCCCCTATTTCTCTGGCCTACGGCGCCGCCGTTCGACTCGAGCTTCCGGAGGTCGAGCGGTTCATGTAGCTGACTCCGATCCGCGGCGGAGGTGAGATCACGAGTGGGGAAGAATCGGCCTCTTTGACGACGAATGCGAGCGCGGTGATTTTACCTGGTACGGGCTATCGTGCGGACGACGCCGCCGATCGCGAGCAATTGGCTTTGAAGATAGATGGTCCGGCCTTGACCGAGAAGCTTGCAGCCTTGACCGGTGCAACACTCGCAGCTTTTTGCGCATCTCGATCTGCAAATTACCTTTCATTCACCTTGTTTCTCGACCCGCCATTAACGCTGAATCCGTAGGCCTATACCCCTCAACGATCGCGGCCCGAGGGATTTCCATTGGACGCCGAAGGCGTATCGCAAGCGGCCGGCGCAAGATCCGGACGCCGGCTGCCGGCATTGGCGCGGGCCTTTGCATTGGTTCGGGCGCGGCCTTGGCGCAAAAGTGTCGGGGGCGACCCGGCCGGGGCGCCGCGCGCGCGGGCCGAGCGCATGCTGTCGGCCTTGCGGCTAATCGTGCTCATCGCCGTCATCGCCATGGGTGTGACGCTGGTCTCGGCGGCGGTCGGCTATAGCTTTGCCGCGCGCAGCGACGCGCGCACCTGGTCTGACCAGCGCGCCGCGTTGCGCAATGCCATTGCCGAATTCCGTGCGCTGTTCGCCGACCCGGGCGCGGTCGATCCGCGCTTCTTGCGCATGGTCGAGCAGAGCGCACGCCTGAAGGGCCTCAGGTTCGAAGCCGACCCGGCCTCAGGCCCGCGCGAGATACAGCCGGTGCTCGACGCGCATGGGCGCATTGCCGGCTTCTTCACCTGGGACAAGACCTATCCGATGACCGCCGCCATGAACCGGCTGATGCCGGCGATTGGCGGCATCGCCTTCCTGCTGGTGGGTTTTGCCGGTTTCGCCCTGCGTCAGCTCAAGCGCGCGCGCCTCGAACTGGCGGCGAGCGAAGAAGCTGCCCGCCGCGCCGCCGACACCGATAAGCTCACGGGCCTGCCCAATCACGCCAAGACGCTCGAGCTTCTCGACCTCGCTTTGGCCGAGCGCGCCGGCGAGGACTTTATCAGCTTCGCGCTGATCGAGCTCGACGGCATGGCCGACGTCAACGCCCAACTCGGCGTGCTGGGCGCCGACGAGTTCGTAGTGGCTGTCGCGCGCCGGCTGTGCGGGGCGCTGCCGGCGGAGGCCGTCTGCGGCCGCATCGGAGGCGATCAGTTTGCGCTGCTGATCATCGCGGCGCCCGCGCTCGATGTGGCGGCGGTCGTCCGCGACGCAGTCGAGGCGGTCATGCGCCCGCACTGGATCGACCGGGTGGTACGGGTGAGCGCCCATGCGGGCTTCGCCCAGGCGCCGCGCCATGCCACCACGCGCGGCGAGCTGGTGCGCCGCGCCGGGCTCGCGCTGCGTGCGGCGGCCAGGAAGGGGCCCGGGGCGATCGTGGCCTTCGAGCGCGGCATCGACACCGTGTCGAGCGACCAGAAATTTATCCAGCGCGAACTGCCGCGCGCGCTCAGCGCCGGCGAACTGGAACTGCACTACCAGCCGATCGTGGCCGCCAACGGCGGCCGCATCGTTGGTGTTGAGACGCTGCTGCGCTGGACCCATGTGCAACGCGGGGCCATCCCACCGGCCGTGTTCATTCCGGTGGCCGAGCAGATGGGGCTGATGGACGAGCTCGGCGCCTTCGTGCTGCGGCGTGCGCTCGCCGATGCCAAGCGCTGGCCCGCACTTTACGTCGCAGTCAACCTGTCGCCGGTTCAGGTGCGCGACGCTTCGGTGGTCGATCTGGTGCGTTCCGCGCTTGCCGAGAGCGGCATCGAGCCGTCGCGGCTGATGCTGGAGATCACCGAAGGCGTGATGGTCGACAACCCGGACGAAATGCTCAAGCGCATCGAGGACCTGCACCGTCTCGGCGTGCGCATCGCGCTCGACGATTTCGGCTCCGGCTATTCCAATCTCGGCTACCTGCAGCGCTTCCCGCTCGACAAGCTCAAGATCGACAAGAGCTTCGTGGCCGCGCTGGGGGATAGTGCCAATGGCGGGGTAATCATCCAGGCGATCGTGACGCTCGCGCGCGCGCTCGGCCTTTCGGTGCTGGTGGAGGGCGTGGAGACGGAGCAGCAGCGGGTCTTGCTGCGGCTGGCCGGCTGCGACGAGATGCAGGGCTTCCTGTTCGCCAGGCCGGCGTCGCCCCGGGCCATCGACCGGCTGCTGGAGCAGGGCCGGGGGACCGGCGGCATGCGCGCGGCGGCCGGCGGCGCTGCTTGAACCGCTGACAGCGCGATCTTCAGGCGATAGAATCACAAGAAAAGAACGCGCCGGCGCCGGCGTGGTCGGGAGGCGGCTTCATGATCCCTAATGCCTGGGCGGGCTTCGATTTCGGCCTCGGCTCCGACGTCGACATGTTGCGCCAGTCGGTCGCCGGTTTCGCCGCCGACCGCATCGCCCCGCGCGCCGACGAGATCGACCGCAGCAATGAATTCCCGCGTGACCTGTGGCCGGAGATGGGCGCGCTTGGCCTGCACGGCATCACCGTCGAGGAGGAATACGGCGGGGCGGGGTTGGGCTATCTCGCCCATTGCGTCGCCATGGAGGAGGTCTCGCGCGCTTCCGCCGCGGTCGGCCTGTCCTATGGCGCCCATTCCAATCTCTGCATCAACCAGATCCGCCGCAACGGCAACGAACAGCAGAAGCGCAAATACCTGCCCAAGCTGATCTCTGGCGAGCATGTCGGGGCGCTGGCCATGTCAGAGCCCAATGCCGGGTCCGACGTGGTGTCCATGCGCACCCGCGCGGACAAGCATGGTGACCGTTACGTCCTCAACGGCTCCAAGATGTGGATCACCAACGGCCCGCTCGCCGACACCCTGGTCGTCTACGCTAAGACCGACTCCACCGCGGGC
>JARRNI010000240.1:0-6664 GCA_037385125.1 Pseudolabrys sp. | reverse complement strand
CAAGCCCTGGCTAATCTTCCGGGACCAAACACGCAAGCGTGGCATCCAGTAACCGGAAGCGTCTGCAATTGACGGTGGTGCTCTGGAATACTGGATCGCCCGCTTTCGCGGGCGATGACGCCGAACAAGATGAAGACTGACCTATTCGATTTCGACCTGCCGGCGGACCGCATCGCGCTGCGGCCGGCATCCCCGCGCGATACCGCGCGGCTGCTGGTGGTGCGGCCGGATGGAGCTCCGGAACTCGAAGACAGCACGGTGCGCGACCTGCCGGACCTCTTGCAGCCGGGCGACGCGCTGGTCGTTAATGACTCGAAGGTGATCGCGGCACGCCTGAAGGGGCGGCGCATCGGGCGGGGGCCGGGCGAGCCGGCCATCGAGGCCACCCTGCACAAGCGCCTCGACGGCTCGCACTGGAAGGCCTTCATCCTGGGCGCCAAGAAGGTGCAGGTGGGCGACACCCTGCGCTTCGGCTCCGAGGGGCGGGTGTGTTTCCTCGACCAGCTCGATGCTCAGGTTTTACAGAAAGATGAAACTAGCGGGGTAACCCTTTCATTTCACTTCCATGGACCGGTGCTCGACCAGGCCATTGCCGAGCGCGGCGACATGCCCCTGCCGCCCTATATCGCCGCGCGGCGGGCGCCCGACGAGCAGGACAAGGCCGACTACCAGACCCTGTTCGCGCAGGAGGAAGGCTCGGTGGCGGCGCCGACGGCCGGTCTGCACTTCACCGAAGCGCTCATGGCGCGACTGAAGGAGCGCGGCGTGGCCCTGCACAAGGTGACCCTGCATGTGGGGGCGGGCACCTTCCTGCCGGTCAAATCCGACGAGGTGGAAGGCCACAAGATGCATGCCGAGTTCGGCGTGGTGCCGGAAGAGGTGGCGGAGGCGCTCAACGCAGTGCGCACAAAAGGCGGGCGCATCGTGGCGGTGGGCTCGACCTCGCTCAGGCTGCTGGAAAGCGCCGCGGGGGAGGACGGCCGCCTACACGGCTTCTCCGGCGAGACGGCCATCTTCATCACGCCCGGCTACCGGTTCCGCGCGACCGACCTGATGCTGACCAATTTCCACCTGCCGCGCTCGACCCTGTTCATGCTGGTGGCGGCCTTCAGCGGGCTGGATGTTATGAAAAGCGCCTATGCCCATGCGATTGCGGCCGGCTACCAGTTCTATTCGTATGGCGATGCATGTTTGCTTTATCCGGCAAAGAATGCGGTCTTGTCCCGGGCGCAGCGCAGCACCATAGCGCGATGAAGACGCGCGTAACCGCGCGTATGGGGATGTGCTGCAGACCCGGGACCCAGCTTTCTCAAGAGAACCGGGGTCCCGGATTAGCGGTGCACCGTTTCACGCTGCACCGCATCCGGGACACGCGTCAGTGCCAACCTGATATGAAGACCTGATGGCCGATCCTTTCTCCTTCACGCTCCTTAACACTGACAGCGCCGCCCGGCGCGGCGAGTTCGTCACGCCGCACGGCCGCGTGCAGACGCCGGCCTTCATGCCGGTCGGCACCCAGGCCACCGTGAAGGGGCTGACGCCCGAGGTGGTGCGCGCGACCGGCGCCGAGATCGTGCTCGGCAACACCTACCACCTGATGCTGCGCCCCGGACCTGAGCGCATCGCCGCGCTCGGCGGCCTGCACACGTTCATGCATTGGCCGCTGCCGATCCTCACAGACTCGGGCGGCTTCCAGGTCATGTCGCTGTCGAGCTTGCGCAAGCTCACCGAGCAGCATGTGGTCTTTCGCTCGCATCTCGACGGCGCCATGCACGAGCTTTCGCCCGAGCGCGCGATCGAGATCCAGGCGCTGCTCGGCGCCGACATCGCCATGCAGCTCGACGAGTGCTTGCGGCTGCCGGCGCCGCCGGCCGAGATCAGGCGCGCCATGGAATTGTCGCTGCGCTGGGCCGAACGCTCGAAGCGCGCCTTCGAGGGCAGGGCACGCGAAGGCTTTGCTTTGTTTGGCATTGTGCAAGGTGGCGATGAGATACCATCGCGCCTCGAGAGCGCGCGCGAGCTGACGCAGATGGATTTCCAGGGCTACGCCATCGGCGGCTTGGCGGTGGGCGAGCCGCAGGACGTCATGCTCACGGTGGTCGAAGAGACGGCGCCGGCGCTGCCACCCGACTACCCGCGCTATCTGATGGGCGTCGGCACGCCGCACGACATGCTGGAGGCGGTCAAGCGCGGCATCGACATGTTCGACTGCGTGCTGCCCACCCGCAACGGCCGCCACGGTATGGCCTTCACGCGCTTCGGACCGATCAACCTCGCCAATGCCCGCCATGCCGCCGATCCGCGTCCGCTCGACGAGCAGAGCGGCTATCCGCCGGCGCGCGAGTTTTCGCGCGCCTATCTACACCACCTGACCAAGGCGGGCGAGATGTTGGGAGCGGTGCTGCTGTCCACCGTCAACCTGGCTTATTACCAGGAGCTGATGGCCGGCATGCGGGCGGCCATCTCGGCCGGCCGCTTCGCCGGGTTCCACGCTGAAACCCTGGCGCGCTGGCGGCAGGGCGATATCCCGGCGCCATAGACTTGCGCGTCTGAACGGGGCGCTCGATCGGGGTGCTTCATCGAGTGCTTGGCGGCCTGCGCGGTTAGGCGCAATATGCGCCTCCCGCGAACTGTACTATCCGCTGCCATGACACTGGCATTGAAGGTCAACGGCAAGAGCCACGACGTGGAGGCCGAGCCCGACACGCCGCTCATTTACGTGCTGCGCAACGATCTCGCCCTCAACTCACCCCGCTTCGGCTGCGGGCTGGCACAATGCGGGTCCTGCACCGTGCTGATCGACGGCAAGCCGGCCCTGTCGTGCGTGACGGCGGCGGGCCGCGCGGCCGGCGCCGACATCGTCACCCTGGAAGGGCTCGGCAGCCCCGACAGGCTGCATCCCCTGAAGCAGGCCTTCATCGCGGAACAGGCGGCGCAATGCGGCTATTGCACGCCCGGCATCATCATGCGCGCGCTGGACCTGTTGACCCGCAATCCGCATCCGCGCGAGCAGGATTTGCGCGAAGCGCTGGCAGGCAATCTCTGCCGCTGCGGAGCGCATGACCGCGTCATCCGGGCGGTGCTGCGCGCGGCGCGCGTGATGGAGAAGGGGCCATGAGGGGGAAGGGCCTCACCCGCCGCCAGTTCGGCGCCGCCGCGGCCGGCGGCATCGTCATCGCCTTCAGCCTGGGCGGGGCTCCGCGCGCGCAGCCAAAGGCGCCGCTGCCCGGCGACCTCGCGCGCCACCGCCTGCTCGACGCCTGGCTGCGCATCAACCCGGACAACACCGCCACCGTGTTCACCGGCAAGGTCGAGCTCGGCCAGGGTATTCTCACTGCGCTCGCCCAGATCGCGGCGGAAGAGCTCGGCATGCAGCCTGCGCAGATCGTCATGGTATCCGGCGACACCGCGCGCAGCCCCGACGAAGGCTTCACCGCCGGCAGCCGCTCGATCGAGACCAGCGGTGGCGCCATCCGGCAGGTCTGCGCGGAAGCGCGCGATATCCTTATCAAGCTGGCCGCCAAGCGGCTGTCCTGGTCGTTCGATCAGCTCAACGTCCAGGACGGTGTCGTCTACGACCCGGGCAAACGCCATGTGAGCTATGGCGAGCTCGCCGCTTCGGTCGACCTGCACCGGCGGGCGACCGGCAAGGTCAAGCCGGCGCCCGCCGGCGGCTACCGCGTCGTCGGCAAGCCGGTCAAGCGCCTCGACATCCCGGGCAAGGTCACCGGCGCGGGCGCCTTCGTGCAGGATCTGCGCCCGGCCGGCATGCTGCACGGGCGCGTGGTGCGGCCGCCGCGCTATCACGGCATTCTCGCCAAGACCGACATCAGGGGCGCCAAGGCGCTGCCGGGGGTGGTGGCGGTGGTGCAGGACGGCTCCTTCCTCGGCGTCGTCGCCGAGCGTGAGGAGCATGCGGTGCGCGCACGCGCGTATCTCCAGCGCCACACAAGCTGGATCGGCGGCGAGGATCTGCCCGACCCACGCAAGCTGTACGACGATCTCATCAATGCCGACAGCCAGGACTCGGTGGTAAGCGAGAAGAAGGCGCCGCCGCCGTCCGGCATCGCGCGCGTGTTCGAGGCGACCTATACCAAGCCCCACACCGCGCATGCCTCGCTCGGACCCTCCTGCGCGCTGGCGCAGTTCGAGGGCGGCAAGCTCACCGTATGGACGCACAGCCAGGGGGTATTCGCGTTGCGGCGCGATCTCGCCGGCGCGCTCAATCTCGACGTCGATGCCGTCCGCTGCATCCACGTGCAGGGCGCCGGCTGCTACGGCCACAACGGCGCCGACGATGCCGCACTCGACGCGGCGCTGTTGGCGCGCACGGTGCGAGGCAGGCCGGTGCGCGTGCAATGGATGCGCGACGACGAATTCGCGTGGGAGCCCTACGGCCCCGCCATGGTGATGAAGACCAAGGCCTCGCTCGCCGGTGGCAGGATCGTCGAATGGTCCTCCGACGTGTGGAGCAATACCCACGGCATGCGGCCTGGCAGGGGCGGCGGCAATAACCTGCTGGCGAGCTGGTATCTGGCGCAGCCGCTATCGCCGGCGCCGGGCGGAGCGGGCGGCGAGGCGCGCAACGCGGTGCCGCTTTACGCATTTCCCGGCCGGCGCATCAGCAATCATTTCGTGGCAGAGGCGCCCTTGCGGGTGTCGTCCTTGCGCTCGCTCGGCGCCTACGCCAATGTTTTCGCCATCGAGTCCTTCGTCGACGAGCTGGCGGCGGCGGCCAAGGCCGACCCGGTGGACTTTCGTATCGCCCATCTGGAGGACAAGCGCGCGGCGGCGGCGATCGCGGCGGCCGCCAAGGCGGCCGGCTGGAAGAAGGACGCGAAAGGCGATGGCGCGCACGGGCGCGGCATCGGCTTTGCCCGCTACAAGAACGCGGCGAGCTATGTGGCGGTGGTGGCGCGGGTCAGGCTCGACCGTGACAGCGGCAAGCTCAGGGTGACGCACATGCACGTCGCCGTCGACGCCGGGCAGGTCATCAACCCGGACGGGCTGAAGAACCAGATCGAGGGCGGGGTGATCCAGGGGGCGAGCTGGACGCTGCACGAGCAGGTCAGATTCGACCGGCAGGGGATTATCTCGCGCGACTGGCTTGGCTATCCGATCCTCACAATGCCGGAGGCGCCGCACGTGCAAACCGTCCTGCTCGGCCATCCCGATTTGCCGCCGCTCGGTGTCGGCGAGGCCGCGATGGGGCCGGCGGCGGCGGCCATTGCCAATGCTTTTGCCCATGCCACCGGAAAGCGCCTGCGGGACCTGCCGTTCACGCCACCGCAGGTAAAGGCGGTGCTCAAATGAACGTGCACGAGCAGTTCGGCGACTTCCTCGCGCGCCGGCGCAAACCGAAATTCAAGCTACCGCCGGGCGCGACCGACGCCCATTGCCACGTGTTCGGCCCGGGCGACCGTTTTCCTTACGCGCCGGGGCGGCGCTACACGCCGGACGACGCGCCCAAGGAGATGCTGCGGGCGTTGCACGACCATCTGGGCGTCTCGCGCGCGGTGATCGTGCAGGCGAGCTGCCACGGCAGCGACAATGCCGCCATGATCGATTGCATCGCCTCCGATCCGGGGCGCTATTGCGGCGTCGCCATCGTCACTGACAGCTTCACTGACAAGGATTTCGACGCGCTCGACGCCGGCGGGGTACGCGGTGTGCGCTTCAATTTCGTCAAGCACTTGGGCGGCGCGCCCGACATGGGTGTGTTCAACCGGGTGATCGACCGCATCAAGGGGCGCGGCTGGCACGTCGTGCTGCATCTCGATGCGCCCGACATTGCGCCGCTCTCCGACATGATCCGCAAGCTGCCGCTGCCCTTCGTGATCGACCACATGGGGCGCGTGCCGGGCAAGGACGGCGTCGCGCAGCCGCCGCTCAAGGCACTGCTGGAGCTGGCGAACCTTCCCAACTGCTGGATCAAGGTGTGCGGCGCCGAGCGCATCTCGTTTCCGCCGTACGCGGAAGCCGTGCCGATCGCGCACGCGATCGTTTGCGCGGCGCCGGAGCGCGTATTGTGGGGCACCGACTTTCCCCATCCCAATGCGACGCATGAGGCCGATGAAGCCGATCTGGTCGACCTGGTGCTGCAATACGCGCCCGATGCCGGGTTGCAAAAGAAGCTGCTGGTGGACAATCCGGCAGCGCTCTACGGCTTCCCGCCGGTTTAGGCATTCGCCATGGACTCGTCGCGCGCGGTCGATCTCTACTGCGAGCGCACCGATCCCTCGTTCTGGGCCGAGCCGGTCAATGCGGTCAGCAATGCGGCATTCCTGATCGCCGTGGCGGTCGCCTTCGTGCAATGGCGCCGGGCCGGCGCGCACGGCTGGCCGGTGCCGCTGCTGATCGCGCTCACCGCGGCGGTCGGCGCCGGCTCCTTCATCTTTCACACGGTGGCGACGCAAGGCGCTGAGCTGTTCGATACCATTCCCATCGCGGTGTTCATCTACGCCTATCTGTTGTTCGCCTTGCGGCGCTTTCTCGGGCTTTCATTGCTGGCGGGCCTGGCGCTGCTCGTCGCTTTCGCGGGGCTGATACCAACGGTCATAGAGACTGACTGATGTGTGCCCAGTCGCGCAAACCGATTGCTGTTATTGTTTGCGGTTGAGCAATGAGCTTTTGCCAAGCGTCGCAAGCTGCATCGATGATTGCG
>JARRNI010000239.1:0-6694 GCA_037385125.1 Pseudolabrys sp. | reverse complement strand
AACAGAATGAGCGAGAGGTTGGAGACGAGATCGGCGAAACAGGAGGCATAGAGCGCCATGTCGAGAGCCCGGCCAGCCTCGCCCTTGCGCGCCAGCGGATAGCCGTCGAGAACCGTGCATGCCGCAGCCGGCGTTCCTGGCGCCTTCACCAAAATGGCCGGTATTGAGCCGCCATAGACGCCGCCTTTGTAAACGCCCAGCAGAAGAAGAATGCCCGTCACCGGCGTTAGCGTGAATGTGAACGGAAGGGTCAAAGCGACGCCCATCGTCGACGTCATTCCCGGAACAGCGCCGACGACGACGCCGATCGCGATGCCGCAGATCAAGGCAAGAATGCTCTGATAATTGGCAACCAGCGAGAACGCCGTGGCGAGATTGTCAAGCATCTTCAGCGGACCCTAGAAGAAGTAATTTTCAAAGATCCCAAGCGGCATAGGCACCAGCGCCACCTTGAGGAAGAAGAGATAGAGCGCAAGAGGCACGCCGATTGACACCGGTATGATGATCGTCAGGCGCCGCTCGCCGTTCAGGAGTATGTAGAGCGCGAGGGCCACCATCGACGGGACCACGATGCCGCCCCGGGTCATTGTCCAAGTGAAAATGAACAGCCCGATCGCCGCGACGGCCGTTTTGAGGTTTCCGGCAATGTTCGGTTCGAGGGGCTCCGCTACAACACCCTCCGCCCGCAGGAGACGGATACGGTTCAACCCCTGAAGCAGGATGATGACGCCCAATGCCGTCATCGCAATCATGATCAGGCGCGGCCAGAATGCCGGCGCCAGCGCCGGATCCCTTATGGTTGCCGGCGAATCGATGCCGATGGGAATGAGCCAGACGAGAACGAACACCGATATCGCAAGCAAGGCGATACCGAGCACGACATCCTTGTAAGCCGATCGCATGAGCGGAGGCCCCGGAATGGCATCAAGGCCGGGGATCGAAACGTCCCCGGCCGTGACCCGCGGTTGCGATTTATTTGATCTTCATTCCGAGGCGGTCTACGAGACTCGAGAACACCTTGTATTGCTTGTTCACGAACTTGACCGTCTCCTCCGGGCTGAGGATATGCGGGACCGAGCCCAGCCGCGTGGTGAAGCGGTTCCAGCTCTTGTCCTTCTTTACCTGCTGAAGGACGTTGGCCCACTTGTCGACGACCGCCTTCGGGGTGCCCGGAGGCGCAGCAACACCGCTCCAGCCAACCAGAACCTCGAGATCCGGATAGCCGAGTTCCCTCACCGTCGGCGCGCTGGGGGCATCCTTGAGACGCGTCGGCGTGGTCACCAGCAGCGGGCGCAGCTTGCCGCCCTGGATATAGCTGACCAGCGCCGACGAGTTGGTGCACACGAAATCGACCTGGCCGGTGACTGCAGCCGTGGCGGCATTGCCGCCGCCCTTAAAGGGAACGTGGATGGCGGCCTTGATCGGGTTCTTGATGCCGATCTGATCCATCACCATCACGGCCGCCACCTGCAGCAACGTGCCCACGCCCGCCGAGCTATAGCTGAGTTTGCCGGGGTTGGCCTCGATCGCCTTCTTCAGGTCCGCAAGCGTCTTGTACGGCTTGTCCACGGAGGTGGCGCAGATCACCGGATTGACCTCGAGCAGGCCAAGATAGGTGAACTTGTTGTACTTGTAAGGAATGTTCGCCTTCATGGCCGGCGACACGGTTTGCGAGCCAATGCGGGCCAGGAGCAGCGTGTAACCGTCCGGCTTGGAGTTATAGACAAAAGTCGAGCCGGTGACGCCGCCGGCGCCGGTTCGGTTGATCACCAATACCGGCTGCTTGAGATAGGTGGGAGCGGTGCTCGCGAGAGTGCGCGAGGCAAGGTCCGAAGCGCCGCCGGGACCGTAGGGCGCGACGAGCGTAATCGGCTTGTTGGGATAGCCCGCGGCTGCGGCGATCGAAGTTCCAGCAATCAGCGCCAATGGCGTGGTGCAGACGGCAAGAAATCTCTTGAGTCTTGAGCGTGACAACATCGTCTCCTCCCTAGCGTGTTTTTGTCTGGCCATTCCGGCTCTTTATATTGGCCCACACGATACGCGCGGGCGCGGTGACGACGCAAGTCAAGTTGCGCCAACAGCCTCCTTTTCCGGATAAAGGTCGATTTCGAACTTCACCAGATCGCCCCGATAGGCGACTTCGTTCAGATAGATCACGACGCCATCACGGTCGGTAATGATGCGCCGGACTTCGCCCATTGGCGCGTTCACTGGGATGTTGAGCAACGTCGCGGTTTCCAGATCGGCCTGGCCGATGGTCAGAACCTGGCGGCAGCGCGCGACATGGACGCCGGGCAATGCTTCGATAACCGGAATGATCGTATCGGTCTCGAACTGCTTCGGCGCTCGCACGTAGAGGGCTGAATCAAGGTATGCCTTTGTGAAGAGACACGGCACGTCGTTGACGGTGTTGACGCGCTTGATGAACCGGTAGCTTGAGGCGGGCGTGCCTTCTCCCGCCTGCAACGGCGGCGCCTCGGGCGCATCGTACGAGGTGATCAGCCGCGGCAAACTCTTCGTAATCATCTTCAGCAACGACGGCCAGTCGAACCCGACCGAAAACGTCGGTTTCGGCTCTATGGTGTCGTTGACGAAGGTCCCCCGCCCCTGCTCGCGGCGAACCAGTCCTTCCTCTTCAAGAATTGCGACGGCCAGGCGCAGCGTCACATTGGCGACGCCGAATTCCGCGGCCAGTTCTTTCAGCGCGGGCAGCCGCGTGCCCGGCCCCCATTCCTCCGACTCGATTCGCTTGCGCAGCAGGTTGGCCACATGGAGATACAGTTTCCCCGGGCTGGTCCGCAGAATGCGGATGTCGCTGAGCGACGCGGTGGCGAGCGGTCCGGATGCCCCTGCAGATGTCTGTATTACTTCCATTGCATTCATATTTTCTTTTTCTGCCATCGGCTTCGCCGGCCAGGCGCAGCAAAATGCAGCCATGGGGGCACAAACGCGGCCGTCAGCCTTGTCATTTGGTTATTCTAACAATAGTATCTTTCAAAGTCCATAAGCATAACGGCGGCTGAATTCCGGCTCGGAACAGCAAGTCGGGGAGGCAATGTTGAGCAATCTCGTCATCGTCGAGAAGCCTGCCGACGGTGTTGTCCTCTTGAAGATCAACCGCCCCGCCGCCCTCAATGCCCTCAATACCGCCCTGCGCCAGCGGCTAACGGACCTGTTCCGCGAGCTGTCGGAGGATGGGGACGTCCGCTGCATCGTCCTCACCGGCAATGAAAAGGCCTTCGTGGCCGGCGCGGATATCAAGGAAATGTCGGAAAAGGGGACGGCGGACATCACGCGCATGAATGTGCGGCGCATGTGGGGGGGCCTCGCCGACTGTCCCAAACCCGTCATCGCCGCGGTCAACGGCTTCGCCCTCGGCGGCGGTTGCGAGCTGGCGATGCATGCCGACATCATCATCGCCGGCGAAGGCGCGAGGTTCGGTCAGCCGGAAATCCGCGTCGGCATCATGCCGGGCGGCGGCGGCACGCAGCGGCTACTGCGCGCGGTCGGCAAGTTCAAGGCCATGAAGATGATGCTCACCGGCGAGCCCGTCTCGGGACGCGAGGCATTTGACATGGGGCTCGCCAGCGAGGTGATCGCCGACGAACAGGTGTTGCCGCGCGCTTTGGAACTGGCGGGCAAGATAGCCTCCATGCCCCCGCTCGCCGTGCGGCGCATCAAGGAGGTCGTTCTCGCCGGCCAGGATGCGTCCCTCTCGGCCGGCCTGATGCTGGAGCGGCGTACCTTCGACACACTCTTCGACACCGAGGACCAGAAGGAAGGCATGAAGGCGTTCATCGAAAAGCGCAAACCGGTTTTCAAGGGGAAATGAGCGTGGCGACAGACGCGAACAAGCCGGAGCTTTGTGTCGGCGTCGTGGGCGCCGGCACGATGGGGCGCGGTATCGCGCAGGTCGCAGCGACCGGCGGTTGCCGCGTGCGCCTCTACGACGCCAAGGACGGAGCAGCCCAATCGGCGCATGATTTCGTTTTCGGCATGCTGAAACGCGCGGTGGAAAAGGGCCGGATGCAGGCGGCTGAGGCTGAGACGGCCACCGCGCGCATCGAGGTCGCCGGCGCGATTCCCGAGCTGGCCCCCTGTGACGTCGTGGTCGAGGCGATCATCGAGGATATCGACATCAAGCGGACCGTGTTTACCGAGATCGAAGCGGCAATCGCGCCCGATGCCGTGCTCGCGACCAATACCTCGTCCTTGTCGGTGACGCGCATCGCCGCCGCCTGCAAGCATCCCGAGCGCGTCGCCGGCTTCCACTTCTTCAATCCGGTTCCTCTGATGCCGCTTGTCGAGGTCATCAGCGGAATCAAGACGGAAAGCCGGGTTGTCGATTTCCTCATTGACCTCGGAACGAGGATGGGGCGCCAGCCGGTCCGCGTCGCCGACGCACCGGGTTTTCTGGTCAATCAGGTCGGGCGCGGATACACGATCGAGGCAGCGCATCTTGTGAGCGAGGGGGCCGGCTCCTTCGTCGATATCGATCGGATCATGCGCGATCTCGGAGGATTCCGCATGGGTCCCTTCGAACTCCTCGACCTGACGGCACTTGACGTGACCCACCCCGCGACGATCGAGATCTACGAACAGTACTATCACGAGGCGCGGTACCGGCCGTCCGAACTGATGGGGGTGCGGCTCCAGGCCGGACTGCTCGGGCGGAAGGTCGGACAGGGCTTTTACCGTTACGAGGACGGCAAGCAGGTGGTGCCCGACGAAGAGCCCCCACCGGCATTCGAGGACGGCACCTTCTGGCTCGGTGCGGCCAACCCGGACGTGCGCGAGGCGCTGGCGGAAATCATCACGCGGGCGAACGGCGCGCTCGACGATAGGAAACAACCGAGCGCCCAGTCCATCATTCTCGTAACGCCGCTGGGACAAGACGCGACCAGCATTGCCGCCGAACGAGGCCTGGATGCCACGCGCACGTTGGCGGTTGACGCCCTGTTCGGGCTCGGCAAGCGTCGCGTGCTCATGAAGACGCCGGTGACGACGGCGGACGCGACGCGATGCGCCCGGGCCGTGATGGGCGCCGACGGCACACCTGTGACTGTCCTGCACGACAGTCCCGGCTTCGCCGCCCAGCGTATCGTCGCCATGATTGTCAACATCGGCGCATCGGTTGCCCAGAAGGGAATCGCGACGCCCGACGACATCGACAAGGCGGTCAAGCTCGGCCTCAACTATCCCCACGGCCCGCTCCGCTTCGGCGATGCGCTGGGACCGGCGAAAATCCTGCGGGTGCTCGAGAACATGTTCCGCCTCTACGGCGATCCGCGTTACCGGCCAAGCCCCTGGCTGCGGCGGCGCGCGCAACTCGGCGTATCCCTGTTGACGCCGGAAAGCTGAGCCAGGGCCCTTTGTTATCAGGAGAGTGAACCATGTTGGACGCCTACATTTACGATGGCCTTCGCAGCCCCTTCGGCCGCTCGGGCGGCAGCCTTGCGGGTGTGAGACCGGACGACCTTCTTGCCGGGGTCATGCGTCCATTGCTGGAGCGCTCGGGTTTCAGCAGCAAAAACGTCGATGACGTCATCGTCGGGTGCGCCAACCAGGCGGGTGAAGATAGCCGCTGCGTCGCGCGGCACGCGGCCTTGCTCGCCGGCATGCCGGTCGAGATTCCCGGAACGGTGATCCAACGCAATTGCGGCAGCGGTCTCGGCGCGCTGGTGTCAGCGGCCCATGCCATCACCTGCAGCGAGGCGGATGTCATCGTCGCAGGCGGCGTCGAGAGCATGAGCCGATCTCCTTTCGTGATCGGCAAGGCGGAACGCCCGTATAACCGCCAGCTCGACTGGTACGACTCGGCGCTCGGCGCCCGTTTCCCGAATCCGAAGATCGAAAGCGAATACGGCGACGACACTATGCCGCAAACCGCGGACAACCTGGCGCGGGAATACCAGCTTTCGCGAGAGGATTGCGACGCGTTCGCCGCGCGCTCGCAGGCCGGTTGGAGCAAGGCTCACAACGCCAAATTCTTCGCTGATGAGGTTACCGCGATAACGGTCCCCGGCGGGCGGAAGCAGCCGGACAAGATGATCGACACGGACGAGCACCCGCGCCCCGACACCAGCCCGGATAGTCTCGCCAAGTTGCGCACGCTCAATCCCGATGGCGTGACCACCGCCGGCAATGCGTCCGGCACCAATGACGGCGCCGTCGCCATGATCGTGGCCGGCAAGAAGTCGGGTGAAGCCGCCGGTCTCAAGCCGGTCGCGCGCATTGTCTCAAGCGCCGTCGCCGGCGTGCCGCCCCGGATCATGGGATACGGCCCTGTCCCGGCGTCGCAGAAAGCTCTCGATCGCGCGGGGCTGACGCTCGCCGACATTGACGTGATCGAAATCAACGAGGCCTTCGCGGCCCAGGTGCTTGCCTGCCTCAATGGAATGAACCTTGCGTTCGACGATGAACGGGTCAACCCCAACGGGGGCGCCATCGCGATCGGCCATCCGCTCGGCGCCTCGGGCGGCCGCCTCGCGCTGACGGCGATCAATCAGCTGAAGAAGACCGGCGGCAAGTATGCGCTCGTGACCATGTGCATCGGCGTCGGCCAAGGGATCGCCGTGGTTCTTGAATCGATGTGAAACACAATGAGTGACCGCCGCCCCGCTTTCGATTGGCAGGACCCTCTGCGGTTCAACGACCTGCTCGACGAGGACGAATGCATCATTCGTGACAGCGC
>JARRNI010000238.1:0-6709 GCA_037385125.1 Pseudolabrys sp. | reverse complement strand
CTTCGTCATCGACGTGGTGATCATCGCCATCCCGGTGGTGCTGGCGGCCGTCTTCATTTTCACCCTCGGGATCTTCACCTTCGGCTTGGGCTGGGCGCTTTATTGGCTGATCCCGCCGGGCACGGTGATCTGGGCCATCGTCTATTTCGGGGCCACCCTGGCGGGCCCCGAATCGGCCACCATCGGCATGCGGGCGGTGGACCTGGAAATGCGCACCTGGTACGGCGCCCCGTCCTATTTCGTGCTGGGCGCGGTGCACGCCATTTTGTTCTGGCTGTCGATCTCGCTGCTGACGCCGTTCATCCTCTTGGTTGCGTTTTTCAACGAACGGCAGCGCCTGCTGCATGATCTCTTGTTGGGCACTGTGGTGGTCAACAATGCCCGCCGCGCCGCTATGCTGCGCACCGGCACGGCAGGCGTTCCCGGCTAGCGGCCAAGGGCTTTGACGAAACCGGCGCGGCGCGCAATGCTATGATTGTAGTGGACGGCATGACGGCCTGACTTAAGTGACCCAGCACTCGCGCGACACCCCGCAATTCTACCTGACGGCGCCGTCGCCCTGCCCCTATCTGGAGGGACAGGAGGAGCGCAAGGTGTTCACGCACCTGGTCGGCGAGCGCGCAAGTGAGCTCAACGACTTGCTTACCCACGGCGGCTTCCGCCGCAGCCAGTCGATCGCCTATCGGCCGGCCTGCGAGCACTGCCGCGCCTGCGTGTCGGTGCGGGTACTGGTCAACGACTTCCGCCCCTCCCGCAACATGCGCCGCATCGCCGAGCGCAGTGCCGACCTGGTCGGCGAGATGCGCGCCCCCATGCCCACCTCCGAGCAGTATTCGGTGTTCCGCGCCTATCTCGATGCCCGCCACCGCAACGGCGGCATGGCCGACATGACCGTGCTCGATTACGCCATGATGATCGAGGACAGCCACGTCGACACCCGCCTGGTCGAATACCGCAGGCGCGGGCCGGACAGCGGCATCAACGGCCGCGGCGCCGGGCAATTGCTGGCGGTAGCGCTGACCGACGTGCTCTCCGACGGGCTGTCGATGGTCTATTCGTTCTTCGATCCCGACGCCGGCGAGCGCTCGCTCGGCACGCTGATGATCCTTGACCATATCGCGCGCGCGCAGGCGATGCGCCTGCCCTATGTCTATCTCGGCTACTGGGTGCCGGGCTCGCGCAAGATGGACTATAAGGGCCGCTTCCTGCCACAAGAGCGGCTGACGGCGCAGGGGTGGACGCGGGTGGAGCGGTAGTCCACGCAAATTGACGGAATAGCAGCGTCGTTCAATTCAAATTACCGACGCTGCCAGCGTAATCCGCGCTCACGAAATTCAGGTGTCATTTGCTCGTTTAAGCAACTACGCGCGCGTGAGCGATCTCGCGCTCATGAATCGGACGGATGTCGCCTGCTTCCAGCGTTACAACGCCGAGCGTCTCGCCTGTCAGCGTCACGAACTCAACCTCGAAGGCTTTGCCGTCCTCACAGACACCGACCACGGTGCCGAGGTCGCCACTTGCCAGCCCACGCTCGGCGACTTCGCGGTCGAGGGCGACCGTATCGAGTTCCTTGATCATTGCTCTCACCTCGCGCCTGGAAAGGCGATCACAAAACGCGACCGATGCCTACCCTTGTCAACGATCCAGACGCTTCTGACAATGGGCGCGCGACCATCAGGCGCTGGCAACGGCCCTTGGACGGTATATTTCGCGCCGTGCTCAGACGTTTGCAAGTCTGTCACATCGTTTGTCCTGGCGTGTTGAAGCAAGGCGTCCCGCAGAACATCCCGCGATTCAGAGCTAAACCCGAAGCTCGTAAAGAATTGGGCCTTATCACGGCCCCTCTTGTGACTGCCGGACAGAAAATAGTCGGCAATCTTGTTGCCTCCGATAATTACGTCCTCGGCGTGGGGCAGGCGCACCGGCGGGCTCAGTCGAGCTTTCGACCAATTCGGAAACCGGCGCTTCTTAGCACGGCGCCGAGCGCAAACGAAGCGAAGTCGCTTCGGCGCCGCGACGAGTGCGCGGCGAATCAGCAGCGTATTGACTTTACAGCCCCGCCACCGAAACTCCGAACGTATTGAGGATCAGGATCGTATTAAGCCCCAATACGACCACCGTCGCGACGACGGCGACCACATTGGTGAGCCGGCTGTTAGCGAAATCGCCCATGATGTCGCGCCGCCGCGTGAACATCAGCAGCGCGATCATCGGCAGCGGCAGCGCGATGCTCAAGAGCACCTGGCTCACCACCAGCGCCATGGTGGCGTTGACGCCGAGCGCCACCACCACGAAGGCCGGGATCATGGTCACCAGCCGGCGCAGCCAGACCGGGATGCGGAAGCCGACGAAGCCCTGCATGATCATCTGCCCGGCCATGGTGCCGACCACGGACGAGGAAATGCCCGAGGCAATCAGCGACAAAAGGAACACGCCGGCGGCGCCGATGCCGAGCAGCGGCGTCAGCGTGTGATAGGCGGTCTCGATCTCGGCCACGTCGGGATGGCCGGCGTGGAACGCGCTCGAGGCCATCATCACCATCGCCATGTTGACCAGACCGGCAGCGGCCAGCGCGATCAGCACCTCCCAGTTCGAGATGCGCACCACCACGCGCTTTTCGTGATCGGTCTCGGCGGGGATACGGCCCTGCGTGAGACCGGAGTGCAGATAGACTGCGTGCGGCATGACGGTCGCGCCGATGATACCCACCGCCAGCAAGAGCGCGCCGGCGTCGGCGAGCTGCGGTGTCACGGTGTGCAGCGCCGCCTGCCCCCAATCGACCGGCGCGATGAACATCTCGATTAGGTAGCAGAGCGCAATGATGGCGACGAAACTGCCGATGATGAGCTCCACCGGCCGGAAGCCGCTGCCCTCGAACATCAGGATGCCGTAGGTGATGAGCGCGGTGACGACCATACCGGCCAGCAACGGCATGTTGAACAGCAGCGAGAGGCCGATGGCGCCGCCGAGGAACTCAGCCAAATCGGTGGCCATGGCGGCGATCTCGCTCACCACCCACATGACGTAGACCACGGACTTGGGGAAACGGTCGTGGCACATCTCGGCGAGATTGCGCCCGGTGACGATGCCGAGCTTGGCTGATAGCGCCTGGAACAGCATGGCGATCAGATTGGCGGCCAGCACCACCCAGAGCAGCGTATATCCGTAGCGGGCGCCGGCCTGAATGTTGGTGGCGAAATTGCCGGGGTCCATGTAGGCGATCGACGCGATCACCGCCGGGCCACCGAAGGCGACATAGCCGCCGACGCCGGGATGTTGGCCGCGCACCAGCGCCCGCGCGGCAGCTACCGTGCGGTCGGTCAGGCTCTTGGGCAGCGGGGGATCGGGCAGCGGCGGCTGGGCGTCCATCTGACTTAAGGCTCTACAAGCCCTACGCTTTTAAACCCTGGCGGACAATATTATTAACGATACTTCAGTTGCTACTCATTTGCAATTGCAGTTCCTTTGGAACTTATCCCCAGGCCCAGCGTTGCGGCAGCCTTGTGAGCGGAGGCCGGGGCCGCCACTTTGCGTCAGCTTGCGAACCCAACGCCGGGTGCTGCCGCTTGTTCTGCGCGGCCCGGCCGCTGCCCAAGCTAGCATGTTGAGGAGCCGCCGAGTGCCATGACCACCCCGCACGCGCCTTCCGAACTGCTGTTCGTCGCGCAGATCGCGGTGCTGATGCTGGTGGGGCGTTTGCTGGGGGAAGCCATGCTGCGCATCAAGCAGCCGGCGGTAATGGGCCAGTTGGTGGCCGGACTGGTGCTCGGCCCCTCGTTGCTGGGTGCTGTATTCCCGGGCTTTCAACACGCGCTGTTTCCGAACGCGCCCGAGCAGAAAGCCATGCTCGAGGCGGTCGCCCAGTTCGGCGTTCTCCTTCTGCTGCTCCTCACCGGCATGGAGACCGACCTCAAGCTGGTCAAGCAGACCGGGCGCGCCTCGGTGTTCGCGTCGCTGGCCGGCATCGTGGTGCCGTTCCTATGCGGCGTGGGGCTGGGCGAGGCGCTGCCCGACTGGATGCTGCCCGATCCGGACAAGCGGCTGATCACCTCGCTTTTTCTCGGCACCGCGCTGTCGATCGCCTCGGTGAAGATCGTGGCCACGGTGATCCGCGAGATGAATTTCATGCGCCGCACGGTCGGCCAGATCATCCTCGCGTCGGCCATCATCGACGATACCGTCGGATGGATGATCACCGCGGCAATCTTCTCGCTGACGCTGAGCGGCCACATCGACGCGTTCAGCGTGGGCAAGAGCGTGATCGGCACGCTCGCCTTCATGGGCCTCAGCTTCACCGTCGGCCGCCGCCTCGTGTTCACCATCATCCGCTGGGTGAACGACACCTTCATGAGCGAATTCGCCGTGATCACCGCCATCCTGGCGATCATGATCGTGATGGCGGTAATCACCGACCTGATCGGCGTGCATACCGTGCTCGGCGCCTTCGTCGCCGGCATCCTGGTGGGCGAATCCCCGATCCTGACCAAGCATATCGACGAGCAATTGCGCGGGCTGATCATCGCTTTCTTCATGCCGGTGTTCTTCGGCACAGCCGGCCTTTCCGCCGACCTCACCATTTTGAAGGACCCTGCCTTGCTCGCGCTGACCATCGGCCTGATCGCGATCGCAAGCTTCGGCAAGTTCGCCGGCGCCTTCGCCGGCGGCACGCTTGCCGGCCTCGGCCCGCGCGAATCCTTCGCGCTCGGCACCGGCATGAATGCGCGCGGCTCTACCGAGGTAATCGTGGCCACCATCGGCCTGTCGATGGGCGCGCTGAGCGAGAACCTGTTCACCATGATCGTGGCAATGGCGGTGATCACCACCATGGCCATGCCGCCGACGCTGCGCTGGGCGTTGGCGCGGCTGCCGATGCGCAAGGACGAGAAGCAGCGGCTCGAGCGCGAGGAGATGGAAGCCAAAGGCTTCGTGCCCAATCTGGAGCGGCTCTTGCTCGCGGTCGACGACAGCGCCAACGGCAAGTTCGCTGCGCGCATCGCCGGCCTGATCGCCGGCTCGGGCGGCTTGCCGACCACGGTGATGAGCATCAAGACCAGCCGCAGCACCAGCAAAGCCGCCGCCGAAGCCGCCAAGGAGAAGGCGGCCGAAGCCGGCGAGACGGTGCAGGAATTCGCCGGCCAAGCCGGCGAGGTCGCGCAGGCGGAAAAGGCCAAGAGGGCGGAAGAGAAGAAGGCCGAACCGCGCAAGCTCGATGTCACCACCATGGCGCAGCAGGCGCTGAAGCCGGGAGTGATCGCCGAGGAAGCCAAGAAGGGCTACGACCTCATGATCATCGGCCTCGACAAGACCGTGGCGCGCAAACACGAGTTTGCCGATGGCGTGGCCAGGCTGGCCGCCGGTTTCGAGGGACCGCTGGCCGTGGTCGATGCCCGCGGGCCGCACCACGAGCGCCCGTTGCCGAGCCGGCTCAGCATCCTGGTACCGGTGAACGGCACCGACGTATCGCGGCGCGCGGCCGAAATAGGGATCGCGCTGGCGCGCGCGAGCAAGGCGCCACTCACCGCGTTCTACGTGACGCCGGGCGGCAAGCGCATGGTCTCACGACAATACGAGGAGGCGATCCTGAAGGACATCGTCGCGCTGGCCGACAGCTACGACGTGACCATCCGCACCGCCGTGCGCTCGAACCTGGCGCCCGACCAGGCGATCCTGAAGGAGATGGCGGCGCGCCGGCACAATCTCATGGTGATGGGCGTCGGCCGCAGGCCGGGCGAGAAGCTTTTCTTCGGCGACACCGCCGCCGCGCTGCTGGAAAAGTCGCACGGCTCGCTGCTGTTCGTAGCGAGCTGAGGCGACCGCCTCCGCAGCGCGGCGCTGTGGTCAATGGTGCCAACGGTAGTAGCGATGATGCCGGTAATACCGATAGCGGGGATGGTAGCGATAGACCCGGTGGCGCCAGTAGTACCGCGGCCGATAGCGATAGTAGCGGTAGGGGCGATAGTAATAATAGTAGCGCGGCCGATAATAGTAGTACGGCCGCGGATAATAGTAGCAGCAGCCCCCATAATAATACGGCCCGTAACCATACGCGTGGGACGCGATCGCACCGATGGCCAGACCGCCGATGATCGCGCCGGGAATCCACCAGCCGGAACGCGCTTCCACTCTACTTGGCACCGCAACAGCCGTGAGGCCGATCAACGCTGCCGCCGCAAGGGCGATTGCTTTTCGTCTCATGTTGCCGACTCCTGTGTCCGGCGCAAAGTGTGTCATCATGACGCCCTGCGGCATTGATTCACATCAACGGCCGGTCGCGGCGCCAAAAAACGCATCGGGGGAGAAACGCGCCGGGCGCGTCGGCGTAGGACGCCGGCGGCGAATCTTTTGAAGACGATAAAGGATGCGTTGCGCGCGGATGCGGAATTGAGCCGATTCCAGCGTGCCCCCGCGACTGCATCCGTAGCCCGATACCAGCGTCGCCGCGCTGCCGAGCAAAGGGCCGGACGGCGTTCGCCGCCCGGCCCCCTTATCCTATCGAGCGACCGGGACCTCAAGAAGCGCCGGCGAAGATCTCTTTCTTGATGATGGCGTGCACGCCCCAATTGCCGTCGACGACCTGGGTGACGCCGAAATCGACGCCGACCGACATCAGCGAAATGGCCTCGTCCTCGGTCAGCCCCTTCGCGTGCATAAGGAACTGCCGCATCTTGCGGAAGGCGTCGCGCATGGCGCCGTCGACCGACGATTTCTT
>JARRNI010000237.1:0-6713 GCA_037385125.1 Pseudolabrys sp. | reverse complement strand
CGACCCGGCGACCAGGTTGCCGATGATGCTCGTGCGCCAGATTCGGTTCAGCAATGCGCGCATGGTGTTGGCCGAGCGTTCAGCTAAGGCGTGAGGCGCGCGGAACCAAGCCCCCGCCGGAAATTATCCTGGGCTGTCTCAGACCATCTTGAAGCAAAATTCGGGCAAAGTCTTGCGCGCGGGCGGAATAGCTTACCAGCGGATATGGCGCACCCGCTCGAAAACGTCCCGCACGCCGGGCTGCAGGCGGGCGGGGCCGAGCCGCTCCATCAGGGCGTGCCAGCTGTCGGCTGCCTCTACCATCACGTCGGTCACCGCGTTGCCCGGCAGGTCGCGGGTGAAATGGCGCAGGCCCTCCGATTCGAATACCAGGAAAATCGCGAAGGCGATCAGCATGGCGGCGCCGGCGGTTCGGGCGTTGGCGGCCGTGTCGGGCGCGCGGGCATGTTCGGCCTCGCGCTTGGCCAGCCGCGGCACCGGCAGCAGGCTTCGCGAGGGCCAGCGCCAGAAGTTTTTCTTTTCGCGGTAACCGATCGTCTCGTCGACCATGGCGCGATTCTCTTACTACCGAATCAGGCTGAATCGTGAAGAATACGGATGCATTTGCACATCCTCCTTCAGAACTGGAAATAAATGAACGGGGCGATGCCGCGCGGCCCAATCATCTCGATCAGCAAGAGTCCGCCGCCGAACATCAGCCCGAGCGACAGCGCGTGCCAGTCCTTTGCCTTCTCGGCGAAGCGCTCCATCTTGTTGCCGGGCAGGAACTGCGTGGCCACCGAGCCGGCGGTGAGCGCCGCCAGGAACGGCGTCAGCAGCTGCGGGCCACCGTGGAACGAGAACATGGCGGAGAAATATGTCAGCGCCGTGTCGAGATCGGGGCTGCGGAAGAATACCGCGGCCAGCGTGAACAGGTGGAAGGTGATCAGCCAGCCGAAGAAGGTCGCCACCCGGTTGGCGGTGGCCGACGGCGGCAGCGTTTCGGTCACGGCGGCGGCGCCGACGGTGCTCAGGCGGCGGCGGTTATTGCGCCAGGCGTGCCAGTGCGTCTTGATGAAGCGCTCGGCGGTCAGCCCCGCGCCGTGGATCGCGCCCCACAGCACGAAGGTCCAGTTGGCGCCGTGCCACAGGCCGCCCAGCAGCATGGTGAGGAACATGTTGCGATACATGCGCACCCCGTGGTCGCGCCTGTCGCCGCGCAGAGCGCGGTAGAGATAGTCGCGCAGCCAGGTGGACAGCGAGATGTGCCAGCGCTGCCATAGCTGAGTGAGCGAGGTGGCGCCGAGCGGGCGGTCGAAATTCTTGCGGAAGCGGTAGCCGAGCAGGGCGGCGGCGCCGATGGCGATGTCGCTGTAGGCGGAGAAGTCGCAATAGACCTGCACCGCATAGGCATAATGGGCGGCGATCAAGTCGGTGCTGCTGGTCTGCGTCGGATCGGCGAAGGCGGGATCGACCAGCCCGGTGGCGATGTAATGGGCCAGCACCACCTTCTTGAACATCCCGTTGAGGATGAGCAGGAAGCCGTAGACCACCGCCGTGCGGGGGAGCGCCGGCTTGCGCGTGAGCTGCGGCAGGAAGTGCGAGGCGCGCACGATCGGGCCGGCCACGAGCTGCGGGAAGAACGAGATGTAGAGGAACAGGTCGAGCGGCGAGCGCACCGCCTTGATGTGGCCGCGCTGCACGTCGACCACGTAGGAGATGCCCTGGAAGGTGAAGAACGAGATGCCGATGGGCAGGATGATCTCCAGGAACGGCATGTCGCGCTGGATGCCGAGCGCCACCGTCAGGTCGGTGAGGCTGTCCATGAAGAAGTTGTAGTATTTGAAAATGCCGAGCACGCCGAGATTGAGCGCCACCGCGACCGCCACGATGCGGCTGCGCGCCTTCTCGTCCGCGCTGTTCGCGATCATGAGGCCGGCGATGTAGTTGAGCGTCGAGGAGCCGGCCAACAACCCCATGAAGCGCCAGTCCCAATAGCCGTAGAAATAATAGCTCGCCACCACCAGGAGCGCCTTGCGCGGCTCCAAGTGCTCGCGCAGGGCCCAGGCCGCGACGAAGACCAGGAAGAAGAAGATCGCGAACTCGGGGGTCGGAAACAGCATCAGCGCAACCCGATCTGCCTAGCGACATAGTCGGCGAACACCAGCCGGCCTTCCGGCGTGAAATGCTGGCCGTCATTCATGCGAAGCTGCCGGCGCACGCCGTTCAGGGTATGGCCGAACGAGGTGTAGGCGCCGTTGCGCGTGGTGAACTTCTTCCACACGTCGATGTAGTGGAAGTGGTGGCGCCTGGCCTCGCGCTTGAAGATGCGGTTGAACTCGCGATAGGCGCGGTCGAGCGACTGCGAGCGCACCGGCGGGAGGCCGACCCAGTAGACCTTGGCGTGGCGGTCACGCTGGAAGACGCGCATGAAGCGGGAGACGCGCCGTTCGTACTGCTTGATCCAACCCTTGCTGAGCGGATCGTAGCGGCGGCGGTGCACGCGGATGTCCTGCTTGTCGTTGCCGCCGACCACCGTCACCACGATGTCGGGATTATGCAGGCGCATGAAGGCGCTCGCCACCGCGTCCCAATTGTAATAGTCGGTGCGCACCAGCCCGGTGGCGAACTTGGTCTGCCGGATGACGCGCACGCCGCGGTCGTGCTTGAACAGGGCTTCCATGCCGCGCGCGAGATCGTGGGCGACGGAATCACCGAGCACCGCGACGGTAACATGGTGTGAACGGGCCGACAGCGACGTCCGCGCTTGCGCGGTGGTGAAGGCGCCGGCCGTCAGCAGCAAGACGAGAAGAATCAGAATGCCGGCGCGCGCGCCGGCGGCGAAGTGTGTCAGCCTGGCGACCATGCCGATACGCTTCCCTTGGGGTTTGAGTGAGGAGAGGTGACGGCCCCCGACGAAGGGTATCGGCGCATCTGATTTTCATAAACCTAACGCCGTGGACAATTGGCTCTATGATAAATCTTCGCGCGGCGGGGACTTAGGCATTTTACTACAATGCCGTACACCGGCTGCGACAATAGGCCCCGCCTATACGGCGCGCACGGGCCGGCTCCGCAAGCACCGCCTCACTCATGACTTGAGAAATTCGTCAAGCGTGCCGGTCTCTTGGTTGTCGCCATTCACGTCTTCAGCGATGCTCTCGTAGAGCCGCGCGGCGGCAGCGAGCATTTCGTGCTCGGCATAATCCTTGCCTACGAAAGCGGCAATCTCATCGAGCTCGGCCACCCAGCGGTAGGCCTTGGGATACATGCGCGGCACCTGGCGCGAGAGCCAACCGAGCAGGGCCGGCTGGCTCTCGGCCAATTCCGCATGCAGCGCCTCGCCCGCGCCGCCGCGGCTGGCCGCCAGCATCATGGTGGCGCCGAGCGCGGTGAAGCCCTTGGTGATGCCGGCATAGGACATTTTCAGCGCCGAGGCGGCGGTGAGCTCGCCGTCGAGCACGCGCACGATCAGGCCGTAGTCGTTGAGCCGGGCGAAGTCCTGCGCGGCGCCGCCGGAGGTGTAGAACTTGGTGTCGGCCGAGCCCGGCCGGGGCGGCGGCCCGATGATGCCGGCGGCGGCGAAGGGGCAGCCGGTCTCCAGGATCACGTCGGCGATCTGCTGCATGGTGTGCGGGCTGACCGCGTTGCAGTCGACATAGTTAGGCTTCTGGTTGGCCGCGGTGAGCGCGGGCGCGAGCCGCTTGGCGAGCGCCAGCGCCTCGCCCGGCGGCACGATCGACAGGAAGTACTCGGCTTCGACCAGCGCGCGCTCGTCGACCGGCTGCATGCCGGCTTCGCGCGCGCGGGCGGCGCTTTGTTCGCTGCGGCCGGCCAGCGAGGTGAGCACGCTGACCTTGTTGTCGGTCAGGCGCCGGGCGACGCCGGCGCCCATGGCGCCTTGCGCGACGATGGCGACGGTGAGGGGCATTATTTTCTCCAGGTCATTCCGGGTCGCCGCGAAACGGCGAGCCCGGAATCCAGAGCGACGCGCTCACGCCTGGCCCCTGGATTCCGGGCCCGCGTCTTCGGCGCGTCCCGGAATGACAATAACAGATTCACGGATGCGTCGCGCCGCCATCGGCATTGACGATCTGCCCGGTGACGAAGGCGGATGCCTCCGAGGCGAGAAACAGCGCGGCGCCCACGAGGTCCTCCGGCGTCTCCGCGCGCGGCACGCATTGCATGCCGATGATGCGCTCCTTCTGCTCGGGCGTGATGGTCTCGCGCTCGATCTCGGTGAAGGTGGCGCCCGGCAACAGGGTGTTGACGGTGATGCCGTCGGGGCCGAGCTCGCGCGCCATGGAGCGGCTCATGCCGACCAGCGCCGACTTGGTGGCGATGTAGTGCAGATAGCCGGGGCGGCCGAGCGAAACCGCGCCGGAGCCCATGTTGATGATGCGGCCCCATCCGGCCTGCTTCATCGCCGGCAGCACGGCGCGGGCGCACAGCATCGGGCCGGTCAGGTTGACGCGCAGCACGCGCTCCCATTCCTCCAGCGGGATTTGCTCGAACGGGCGCATGCTGAGCATCGAGAAGATGGCCGCGTTGTTGATCAGCACGTCGATGCGGCCGTATTCGTCGGCGACGGCCTTAGCCATCTGCGCGATGGAGGTGGGATCGGCCACATCGGTGGTCACCGCCAGCGCCGCGCCGCCGGCGTCCATGATTTCAGCAGCGACGTCGGCGGCCTTGGCTCCATTGATCTCGGCGATCACCGCGCGGGCACCTGCCTTGCCGAAGGCCTTGGCGAACACGCGCCCGATGCCTTGGCCGGCGCCGGTTACGATCACTACGCGGTCTTTGAGGGAGGGGGAGGGGAAGACGAGGTTGTCGAGATCTGTCATGCGCACCCTTTATCATTGTCCTTCCGGCGCGTGAGGGCCGGTGCACGCATCGCGCGCTGGCCCCGGAATGACAAGCGCCTCAAGGGCGAACTGAATAAAGTGGGCCACCTCCCGTTGGAATTATTTTTCCGCCTGTTCCGGCATGGAACCGCGGCAGGCAGAGTGCGGAAGGGTCGGGGCGCCGGTCAACAGCACTGCGCGGTGGACCTTTCCCGCCCGATCCCGGTAGATTAGGGCCATCGAAGACAAGGGCCGCAAACAGGCCCCAGGGGGAGGACACTCATGCGTAAAACACTTTTCGCGGCAGGTGCCGCGCTCATGCTCGCCGCGGCCCCGGCCGCGGCCCAAAACAAGGATCCCGTCAAGATCGGCTTCGTCTCGACCTTTTCGGGGCCGGTGGCGGTGATCGGCAACAACATGCGCAACTCGTTTGAGCTCGCGCTCGATCACATGGGCCGCAAGATGGGCGGCCGGCCGGTCAAGGTGATCTACGAGGACGACGGCTTCAAGCCGGCCATCGGCCGGCAGAAGACGCTGAAGCTGATCCAGTCCGACCATGTCGACTTCCTGGTCGGCTATATCTGGTCGAACGTGCTGCTGGCCTCGGTGAAGCCGGCCTTCGACTCGCACACTTTCCTGATCAGCGCCAATGCCGGCCCGCATCAGCTCGCCGGCGAAATGTGCTCGCCCTATTTCTTCTCGACCTCGTGGCAGAACGACCAGACGCCGCAGGCGATGGGCCTGTACATGAACCAGAAGGGCGTCAAGAGCGTGTTCCTGATCGGGCCGAACTACGCGGCCGGCAAGGACATGCTGGCGGGCGTCGCCTCGACCTTCAAGGGCAAGATCGTCGGTAAGGAGCTGACCACCTGGCCGAAGCAGCTCGACTTCTCGGCCGAGCTCGCCAAGGCCAAGGCCGCCAATCCGGACGCCATCTTCGTGTTCTATCCGGGCAAGGCGGGCGTGCAGTTCCTGTCGCAATACGCGCAGGCCGGCCTGAAGGGCAAGATCCCGCTCTACACCGCCTTCACCATCGACGAATTGTCGCTGCCGTTGCAGAAGGACCTGGCGCTCGGTGTGCCGGGCGCGCAGGAATGGGTCAACGACCTGCCGAACGCGGCCAACAAGAAGTTCGTCGCCGACTTCAAGAAGAAGTATCCCGGCCACAAGCCGTCCTTCTACGGCGCGCAGTCCTATGACGCCGCCAACCTGATCAAGTCGGCGGTCGATGCGCTGCACGGTGACCTCAGCGACAAGAAAAAGGTGGAAGCGGCGCTCAAGAAGGCCGATTTCAAGTCGGTGCGCGGCCACTTCCGCTACGGCAACAACCACTTCCCGATCGAGAACTTCTACCTGCAGGACGTGGTGAAGCAGGGTAACGATTACGTGCTCAAGACCGTCGCCACCATCGTGAAGGACAGCCAGGACAAGTTCCACGACAAGTGCCCGATGAAATGATCCTGTGCTAATGTGACCTGCGGGGCGGCAGGGACGCGGCGCGCGCGTTTCTGCCGCCTTGCTTTTGGACTATTCTCGTCATTGCGCGTTCGCTCGCCCGCGCGCGCGGAATGACCGGCCGATGTAACACGCCGACACCATGACCCTGTTCATCGAGCAATGCCTCAACGGCCTGCAATTCGGCCTGCTGCTGTTCCTGCTGGCGGCCGGGCTGACGCTGGTGTTCGGCATCATGGACCTGGTCAACCTGGCGCACGGCTCGCTCTATATGATCGGCGCCTATTTCGCCGCCACCTTCACCGCCTGGACCGGCAATTTCGTGCTGAGCGTGGTGCTGGCGGTGGCGGGCACCCTGCTGGTCGGCATGGTGGTCGAGGTGATCGTGATGCGAAGGCTTTACGGCCGCGACCATCTCGACCACGTGCTCGC
>JARRNI010000236.1:0-9385 GCA_037385125.1 Pseudolabrys sp. | reverse complement strand
TGCATCATGCGCCAGGCATGGCGCTTGAGCGCGTTGCCGCGCGGATCCATGACGATCAGCTTGGCGCCGCGCTTGGCCGCCTGTTTGAAGAAGGTGGCGGCCACCGGATGGTTCTCCGCCGGATTGCAGCCGATGGCGATGATGACGTCGGAGTTCTTGCACTCGTTGAAGGTGGCGGTGACCGCGCCCGAACCGATGCCTTCCATCAACGCCGCGACAGAAGAAGCGTGGCAGAGCCGCGTGCAGTGGTCGACATTATTGGTGCCGAAGCCGGCGCGCACCAGCTTCTGGAACAGGTAGGCCTCCTCATTGGTGCACTTGGCCGAGCCGAAGCCGGCAAGCCCGTCGGCGCCATCGCGATCGCGGATTTTCTTGAGGCCCTCGGCCGCCTTGTCGAGCGCCTCCTCCCAGCTGACGGGACGGAAATGCGTCCACGGGTTCTTGGGATCGATGACCTCGTGCGGCACCTTCGGCACGCCTTCCTTGCGGATCAGCGGCTGGGTCAGGCGCTGCGGATGGCTGACATAGTCGAAGCCGAACCGGCCCTTGACGCACAGCCGGTTCTGGTTGGCCGGGCCGTTCTTGCCGGTGACGTAGAGCAGCTTGTCGTCTTTGACGTGATAGGTGAGCTGGCAGCCGACACCGCAATAGGGGCAGACCGAGTCGACGGTGCGGTCGGCGAACTGGTCACGCACATTGTCCTGGTCGACGACGGTTGCCGGCATCAGCGCGCCGGTCGGACAGGCCTGCACGCATTCGCCGCAAGCGACGCAAGTCGAGGCGCCCATGGGGTCATCGAAGTCGAACACGATCTTCTCGGAATGGCCGCGCCCGGCCATGCCGATGACGTCGTTGACCTGCACTTCGCGGCAGGCGCGGACGCAGAGATTGCACTGGATGCAGGCGTCGAGATTGACCGCCATGGCCGGGTGCGAGCGGTCGGGAGACGGCGCTTCGCGCCGGCCGAAGCGGCTCGTTTCGACATTCATGCGCTCGGCCCAGGCCCAGAACTTCGACTGCGGATCGTGCGAAGTCTCGCGCACCGGCTGGTCGGCCATCAGAAGCTCGAACACCATCTTGCGCGCGGTGGTGGCGCGCGCGTTGCTGACATTGACCTTCATGCCTTCGGCGGCTTTACGGATGCAGCTCGCCGCCAAGACGCGCTCGCCCTCGATCTCGACCATGCAGGCGCGGCAATTGCCGTCGGCGCGGTAGCCAGGCTCGGCCGAGTAGCACAGATGCGGGATGTCGAGCCCCTCGCGCTTGGCCACCTGCCAGATTGTCTCGCCCTCGCGCGCTTCGACCTCGCGGCCGTCGAGGTTGAACTTCACCGTGTTCGCTGCGCCTTTGGTTTTTTTGGTCATGGCATCACCCATTGCCCGCCTCATGGTGAGGAGCGCACCATCAGGTGCGCGTCTCGAACCATGAGGTCGGCCTCATCTTGTCACCAACGCCCGAGCGGCTGCTTCAGCGCCTCGGGAAAATATTTCAAAACGCACAGCAGCGGGTTGGGCGCCGCCTGACCGAGCCCGCAGATGGAGGCGTCGCGCATGGCGTTCGACAGTTCGATCAGCAGTCCCGGGTCCCAGGGGCCCTCTTCCATCAGCTTGACCGCCTTTTCAGTGCCGGCGCGGCAGGGCGTGCACTGGCCGCAGGACTCGTCCTCGAAGAACTTCATCAGGTTGAGCGCCACCGCCTTCATATCGTCCTGCTGCGACAGGATGACCACCGCGTGCGAGCCGACGAAGCCGCCGTGCGGCTCCAAGGTGCCGAAATCGAGCGGGTGATCGGCCATGGAAGCGGGGAAGATGCCGCCGGAGGCGCCGCCGGGCAGAAAGCCTTTCAGCGTGTGGCCGTCGGTCATGCCGCCGCAATATTCATCGATCAGCTCGCGGATGGTGACGCCGGCCGGCGCCACCTTGACACCCGGCTCCTTGACGCGGCCGGAAACCGAGAAGCTGCGGAAGCCCTTATGGCCGCGGCGGCCGTGGCCGGTGAACCAGTCGACGCCCTTCTCCACGACGTCGCGGATCCAGAACATGGTCTCCACGTTCTGCTCCAGCGTGGGGCGGCCGAACAGGCCGAGCTGGGCGACGTAGGGCGGGCGGTGGCGCGGCAGGCCGCGCTTGCCCTCGATCGACTCGATCATCGCCGACTCTTCGCCGCAGATATAGGCGCCGGCGCCGCGGCGCAGGTGCAGCTTGGTGTGCGGCGAGAGCCCCGCCTGCTCGACCTTGGCGAGCTCGCCTTCGAGCATCAGCCGCAGTTCGGGATATTCGTCGCGGATGTAGATGTAGGTCTCGACCGCCTCCACCACCCAGGCCGCGATCAGCACGCCCTCGATGAAGCGGTGCGGATCGCGCTCGAGGTAATAGCGGTCCTTGAAGGTGCCGGGCTCACCCTCGTCGGCATTGACCGCGAACATGCGCGGGCCGGATTCCTGGCGCACCAGCGCCCATTTGCGGCCGGTGGGGAAGCCGGCGCCGCCGAGACCGCGCAGGCCGGAATCACTGATGATCTGGATCAGCTCCTCGCGCGTGCGCTTTTCGTCGAGGCAGGATTTGAGCAGCGCGTAGCCGCCATGCTCGCGGTATTTGGCAAAATTGGCGCTGGGTCTCCAGGCGTGCGGATGCTGCTCGGCCTTGACCGCCGCGGCCACCGTATCGGGCGCTGGCCAGCAGGTCCTCGGCGCCGGCCATGGCGCAGGAAAGCGAATCGCAGATGCGCACGGTGACGGCGGGCGGCGGCGGGCCGTCCTTCACCACGTCGAAATGCGAATAGAAGGTGGCGACCTCGTAGACCTCGGTCTGCGCCATCTTCATCTCGGCGGCGAGCGCGGCGAGATGGGGGGCGGACAGGTGCTTGTAGTGGTCCTGGATGAGATGAAGGTGCTCGATGAGCAGGTCGCGGCGGCGCGGGCGGTCGGTGAGCAGGCCGCGGATTTCCTCCAGCGCCTGGGGGTTGACCTGGCGGCCCTTGGGTGTCCGCGGCGGGCGGCGCCGGGTGGGCCTAGGCGCGTTGCGATCGCCGCCAGTAACTTCGTGCGAAATGCTCATGGCTCGGCTCTCCCAACGGTAAAAAGCCGCCCCGCCAATGAATTAACAAGCCCGCCGATCAAATCAATCGATAGGCAATTTCTATTAAAATGGCCTCCAAGCCTTGTATTTTCCCATCACCGCCGATTAGATTGCATATGCATGATCTATTTGCGGGTTTTCGATCGCCAACCCACCGATGCCTAGTCCCGCCGTGGCCGCCCCATGATCGACCGCCTCGAGTTCCTGCTGGCGCTGGCGCGCGAGAAGCATTTCGGCCGGGCGGCCGAGGTCTGCGGGGTGACGCAGCCGACCCTGTCGGCCGGGGTAAAGCAGCTCGAGGAATCCTTCGGTGTTCTACTTGTGAATCGCGGCTCGCGTTTCCAAGGGTTCACACCGGAAGGTGATCGGGTGCTGGAATGGGCCCGCCGCATTGTCGGCGACGCCCGCGCCATGCGCCAGGAGGTGCATTCGCTCAAGCATGGGCTGGCCGGCCGGCTGACCCTGTCGGCGATCCCCACCGCGCTGGCCATGGTGGAGACGCTGACCACACCTTACCGGGCGCGCCATCCTAATGTGCAATTCACCGTCTATTCGCGCACCTCGATCGAGGTGCTGGGCGAGTTGGAGAACCTCGAGATCGACGCCGGCCTCACCTATCTCGACAACGAGCCGCTCGGCCGCGTCACCGCCGTGCCGCTCTACCGCGAGCGCTACCGCCTGCTGGTCGCCGCCGACGCGCCGCTCGGCAACCGCGAGACGGTGACCTGGGCCGAGTCGGCGCGGGTGCCGCTCTGCCTGCTCACCCCGGACATGCAGAACCGGCGCATCATCGAGCACCTGCTGCGCGACACCGGCGTCGATCCGAACATCATGCTGGAATCGGATTCGATGATCCTGCTCTATTCGCACGTGCGCACCGGCCGCTGGGCGAGCGTGATGCCGGCACGGCTCGCCGCCACGCTCGGCCTTACCGACACGCTGCGCGCGATCCCCATCGTTGAACCGGAAGCCTCGCACACCATCGGTCTGGTAGTGCCGGCGCGCGAACCGATGACGCCGCTGACCGCCGCCTTGGTGGCGGAAGCGCGGCTCATCGCGCCGCTGCTGTCGGATTGATTTTATAGCCTCGCACTATGAAGTCTCTCTCGTGCGCGAGACGCGCGCAGATGCGTGCACTTACGCAGACAAATATTGATTTGGCTGTTGGCCGACGGCATTTTGCCGGACGTAACCAGCATTCGAGCGGGCAGCGACCATGACCTACAAGCTTGCCTATGCGACCGTGCGCGAGCATCCGCGCAAGGTCATCCACGTCGTGCGCGTGCTGGACCGAATTGCTCGAGCCGGAAGAGATCGACGAGATCACCGACGTGCGCGAACGCGTCTTCGCCAAGCAGGGCGAGGCGGACGCCGCCGTCGTGGTGGTGCAGCGCGACAGCAAAGAGACGCTGCGGCTCACCGGCGAGCCCTATGCGGTGAAGCGCGTGCGCACCGCCATGTTCAACGCGGCGGCGGAATATTCATGCGAGGTTTCGCGCACCTCGCGCTGCATCACGGCGGCGACCTTGTCGACCCCGTCGCGAATGGCGGCCGCAGCTTGCGGATTCGCCGCCTCCAACCGGGCGCGCACCGAAGCGGACGCGATCTCTAGGAGCTTGAGAAAATATTGCCTGGGGATGTCGCTCCGCTGGCCGAGGATCAGCGTGAGCCGGCGGTCGCGCTGCGCCCGGGTCGTCATTTTCTCGTAGCCGGCGAGCGAGAAGCGGGCGCCTTTATTGCGCGCCACCTTGCGCACGACGCGGTCGTCGCCGCGCTCGACCAGCACGTCGGTGACGCATTCGCTCAGCTTCAGGCGCTGGGCGAAGGCGTAGAGATGGTCCTGGCTTTTGCTGCGGGGTTTCTCGGCCAGATTGTCGTCGCTCAACTGCGGCGAATGGGCGAGCACAGGAGCCGCCACGTCGATGGCGTCGTCGAAGGCGAGCGCACGCACCAGGCGCGGCGGCGCCCGGTTCATGGCCGGCCAGCCGACTAGCCAGCCTGGCGCGCGCCGCGAGCTCGATATCGGCGGCTAGGCGCTCCAGCACATCGTCGAACAGCGCCACCTGTTCGCCGGAATAGCCGCGCGCGCCAGCGGCGAATGGTCCGCGCAGGGGCAAAACAGCGAAAAGTTCAAGCGTTTCGGCAAGACGCGGTTAGCTGTGGGCCGCGGCTTGCGGGTTGCATCCCTTCGCCGCCATCCTTCGAGGGCAGCCTTCGGCGGCCACCTCGGGATGACGGATAGAGGCAAAGTCCGCCAGCTTAGAGCTTATTCCGAAGACGTGGAATCCCGCGGGCGCGGCAGTCTCATGCCTGCTCCCTCCCCCTTGTGGGGGAGGGTTAGGGAAGGGGTGATCGATCAAGGCAACGAGTTGCCTTTGGACTCCCACCCCCAACCCCTCTCCACAAGGGGGAGGGGAGCGCGCAATGCCCGCGGAGAGCTCATGCGTCAACCCAACCGGAACGCACTCTAGAACAGGCCGACGATCTTGCCGTCGGCGTTGACGTCGATCGAGTCGGCCGCCGGCACGCGCGGCAGGCCGGGCATGGTCATGATCTCACCGCAGATCACCACCACGAACTCGGCGCCGGCCGACAGCCGCGTCTCGCGCACCGGAATGGTGAAGTCGGCGGGTGCGCCTTTGGCGTCGGCGCTGGTGGAGAACGAATACTGCGTCTTGGCGATGCAGACCGGCAGATGGCCGAAACCCATGGCCTCGAAATTAGCGAGCTGGTCGCGTACCGACTTGGGCGCCTCGATGTCCTTGGCGCGGTAGATCTGCTGGGCGATCGTGCGCACCTTCTCCAGCAGCGGCATGTCGTCGGGATAGGCGAGCTTGAGCTTGGACTTGCCGCTGTCCGCCACCTTGACCACGGCGCGGGCGACATCGGCGGCGCCCTCGCCGCCCATGGCCCAGTGGTCGGCCATCACCGCCTCAACGCCGAGCTTGGCGCAATGCTCCTTGACCAGCGCGATCTCGGCGTCGGTGTCGGCGGAGAAGCGGTTGATCGAAACCACCGGCACCAGGCCGAACTTCTGCATGTTCTCGACATGGCGCTGCAAGTTGGCCATGCCGGCGGCGAGCGCGGTCAGGTTCTCCTTCTTGAGGTCGTCCTTCTTGACGCCGCCGTGCATCTTGAGCGCGCGGATGGTGGCGACCACCACCACGGCATCGGGCGAAAGCCCGGTCTTGCGGCACTTGATGTCGAGGAACTTCTCGGCGCCCAGGTCGGCGCCGAAGCCGGCCTCGGTCACCACATAGTCGGCGAGCTTGAGCGCGGTGGTGGTGGCGAGCACCGAGTTGCAGCCGTGCGCGATGTTGGCGAAGGGCCCGCCGTGGATGAAGGCGGGCGTGCCTTCCAGTGTCTGCACTAGGTTGGGCGCCAGCGCTTCTTTCAGGAGCGCGGTCATCGGGCCCTGACCCTTGACGTCGCCGGCGCGCACTGGCTTGCGGTCGCGGGTATAGCCGATGATGATATTGGAAAGCCGCGTCTTCAGGTCCTGGATGTCTTTGGCCAGGCAGAAGATCGCCATCACCTCGGAAGCGACAGTGATGTCGAAACCGTCCTCACGCGGAAAACCGTTGGAAACGCCGCCGAGCGAGGAGACGATCGAGCGCAGAGAACGGTCGTTCATGTCGATGGCGCGGCGCCAGGCGACGCGGCGGCCGTCGAGGCCGAGCGAATTGCCCCAGTAGATGTGGTTGTCGATGAGGGCAGCGAGCAGATTGTTGGCGGCGCCGATGGCATGCAGGTCGCCGGTGAAGTGCAGATTGATGTCCTCCATCGGCACCACCTGGGCATAGCCGCCGCCGGCGGCGCCGCCCTTCACGCCGAAGCAGGGCCCAAGCGAAGGCTCGCGCAGGCAGCACATGGCCTTCTTACCGATCGTGTTGAGCGCGTCGGTGAGCCCCACGGTGGTGGTGGTCTTGCCCTCGCCGGCCGGCGTTGGCGTGATGGCGGTGACCAGAATCAGTTTGCCGTTCGGCTTGTCCTGCAGCGTCTTGATGTACTCCATCGAGACCTTGGCCTTGTAGTGGCCGTAAGGCTCGAGGTCTTCTGCCGCGATGCCGAGCCGTTCCTTGGCCAGTTCCAGGATCGACCGCTTCTTGGCGGCCTGGGCGATCTCGATGTCGGACTTGGGATTTTGATGCTGCGAGGCGGGCATGGGGATGATCCGTTCAATACAGGAGTGGTGAACCGACAGGCACTTTCAGCTTCGTCATGGCCGAGCTTGTCCCGGCCATTCACGTCCTCAAAAAGGAAGGCGTGGATACCCGGCACAAGGCCGGCATGACGTGTCCTTACGTAAAGCGCGCCCCCTTTGCGAGCTTGGTCGTCGAGATGAACTCCGCGGCGTCGGTCTTCTTGGCGCCTTCCGGCTGCACGCGGGTGATCTTCATGCGGCCGTCGGCGCAGACCACGGTGAAGGAGTCAGTGTCGACCGCGACGACCTCGCCCGGCTTGCCGCCGATGCCCTTGGGGTCCTTGGCCGGCAGCGGCTTGGCGTCGAAGATCTTCACGGTCTGGCCGTCGAGCGTGCTCCAGGCGCCGGGCGCCGGATTGCAGCCGCGGATGAGCGGATCGATCTGGCGCCAGGATTTGCCCCAGTCGATGCGCGCATTGGCGGCGGTGCAGCGGCCTTCGTACGTCGCTTTCGACTCGTCCTGCTTGGTGCGCGGCGCCTTGCCGGCCTTCACCAGGTCGACCGATTCCAGCATGGCCTCGACGCCCATGGGAAACAGGCGGTCGAAATAGACCGAGCCGAGCGTGTCGGTGTCGGAGATCGGCGTCTTCTTCTGCATGAGCACGTCGCCGGTATCGAGGCCGTTGTCCGGCCAGAAGATGGACAGGCCGGTCTCCTTCTCGCCCAGAATGATCGGCCAGTTGATGGCACTGGCGCCGCGATAGGCCGGCAGCAGCGAGGGGTGATACTGGATCGAGCCCTGGGTCGGAATATTGAGGAAGTCCTCCGGCACGAACAGCGTGACGAAGGCCATGACCTGCAGGTCGGGCTTGAGCGCCTTGAACTCCTCCCAGACCTTGGGGTCCTTGTAGGACGAGGGCTGGCGGACCGGCAGATTGGCGGCGAGCGCCGCTTCCTTTAGCGGGTCGGGTTTGCCCCCCGGCTTTTCCGGCGCGACATAGACCGCGATCACCTCATCGCCGCGCTTGAGCAGGGCTTCCAGCACGGCCTTGCCGAACGCCTGCTGGCCATGGACGACGATACGCATAATGACTCCTCCCCAAATTTCCTTGCATGTCCCGGGCGCAGCGCAGCACGAAGTGGTGCACTGCACCGCGTCTGGGACACGGACGACACAGCGTTACGCCGCCTTCTCCTTCTTCGGCGGCGCCGATAGCGCGCCAGAGCTCTTGATCTCGGCGATGTCTTTTGCCGACAATTTCAGCACGTCCTTCAGGATCTCGTCGGTGTGCTCGCCGAGCAGCGGCGAGCGCTTCACCTCGGAGACCGAGTCGGAAAGCTTGATCGGATTGCCGACGGTCAGGTACTTGCCGCGGGTCGGGTGATCGACTTCGACCACGGTGCCAGTCTTGCGCAGCGACGGCTCCTCGGCGATCTCCTTCATCGACAGGATCGGCCCGACCGGAATGTCGAGCGGATTGCAGATGGCCATGACCTCGAACTTTTCCTTGGTCATGGTCCACTCTTCGATGGCGTTGAAGATGTGCCGCAGGCGCGGCAGCCGCGCCGACGGTGTGGCGTAGTCCGGATCGGTCTTCCATTCCGGCTTACCGATGACGTCGCAGATCTTCTCCCACACCGGCGCCTGGGTGATGAAATAGATGTAGGCGTTGGGATCGGTCTCCCAGCCCTTGCATTTGAGGATCCAGCCCGGCTGGCCGCCGCCGGAATCGTTGCCGGCGCGCGGGGTGGCCTCGCCGAAGGGCACGTTCTCGCCGTACTGGCTATATTCCTTGAGCGGGCCGGCCTTGAGCCGTTGCTGGTCGCGTAGCTTGACGCGGCAGAGATTGAGCACGCCGTCCTGCATGGCGGCGAGCACCTTCTGGCCGCGGCCGGTGCGGGTGCGCTGGTAGAGCGCCGCCACAATGCCGAGCGCGAGATGCAGCCCGGTGCCACTGTCGCCGATCTGCGCGCCGGTCACCAGCGGCGGGCCGTCGCGGAAGCCGGTGGTGGAGGCGGAGCCGCCGGCGCATTGCGCGATGTTCTCGTAGACCTTGCAGTCGGCGTAAGGGCCGGCGCCGAAGCCCTTGACCGAGGCGACAATCATGCGCGGGTTGAGCGCGTGGATGTGATCCCAGGTCAGGCCCATGCGGTCGAGCGCGCC
>JARRNI010000235.1:0-6730 GCA_037385125.1 Pseudolabrys sp. | reverse complement strand
ACCATGGCGCTCCGAGCCGTCGGACCACCGCCCAACCGGAGGACAGCGTCGTTTGCATAAGCGTCCGTGCCAAGGCGGTCGGCTAAAATTAGCTTCTAAGCCGGCGCCAATCGGACAGCTCTAAAGCCACCTGGGTGCCAGCTCACTCAAATCGCTCCAGCGCAGCTTCCCAGCAGAAAAGCCGCCTTTTTCAACAGCATCGACCCATAAGCGACATTGAGCCTGCCATACTGAGCAATTGCACAAAGTCTGTCCGAGCCCCTTCCAGAGAGCCCGTCTGAGCCGATACGATGCCTTGCCTTGAGCCTCGGAGAAGGCAATGAGAGGGCGCTCCAGCACAGGCGGCAAACCACTTAAAGCGGGACGAAAAGCGACAGCGCCAAAGCGCCCAAATGGGCCAAAGCCTGCGCGTCCCCACAAATCCCCCGCTGCTGGCGAGAAGGCAGAGGTCGCGCGGCTAAGGCGCGAATTAAACGAGGCGCAAGAGCAGCAGGCGGCGACCTCGGAGGTGCTCCGGGTTATCTCTAGCTCGTCCGGCGATCTTGAGCCCGTGTTTCGAACTATGCTGGTGAATGCTCTTCGCATTTGCCGCGCGAAGTTTGGTTTTCTGCGACTCTTCGACGGCAAGGAGTTCCGGCTTGGCGCGGCAGTTGGTATGCCGCGCACATATGACCCGCTCCTGATCCTCCGCGATCTCGACCCGGAGGATCCGCTCGTTCGCGTCACGCGAACGAGGAAACCCGTGCACATTCGCGACACCCGAACGGAGCGCATTTATACGAAGAAAGAAGCCTCGTTTACTCGATTCATTGATAGGGCCGGTGCGCGTAGCCTTCTGGTCGTGCCGATGGTGAGGGGTGACGACGTAGCAGGTACGTTCGCCATCTACCGACAGGAAGCTCGCGCGTTCACCGACAAACAGATCGCACTGGTAACGAACTTCGCCGCACAAGCCGTCATCGCCATCGAGAACACTCGGCTGCTCAACGAACTGCACCAGCGCACCGACGACCTCACCGAGTCGCTGGACCAGCAGACAGCAACATCTGAAGTGCTTAGAGTCATTTCAAGCTCACCCGGAGAGCTGGGGTCTGTGTTTGAGGCCATGTTGGAAACTGCAACGCGTATTTGCGAGGCCAAGTTTGGAAACATGTATTTGCGCAAGGGAGACGTGTTTCATCTTGATGCAGCGCACAATACGCCGCCTGCCTTTATCGAGGAGCGCACGCGCACGGCTCTCCGAACAACAGAAGAAAATGGAACGCTTGGTCGGATGATGAGAACCATAAATGTAGTTCATGTCACCGACCTCACCTCGGAGGAATTTTATCTCTCAGGCAATCCGCTCGCTGTGGCTGCGGCAGAGCTTGGTGGCGTCCGCACATATGTCTTCGTACCATTGATCAAAGAAGCCGAAGTGGTCGGCTATTTCTCTATCTTTCGCCAAGAAGTGAAACCGTTCACCGCAAAACAAATCGAACTGCTGAAGAACTTCGCGGCCCAAGCTGTCATCGCCATCGAGAACACGCGGTTGCTCAACGAGTTGCGCCAGCGCACGAACGAACTCGGCCAGCGCACCGACGATCTCACCGAGGCTCTGGAGCAGCAGACCGCCATCAGTGAGATCTTGCGCGTTATCTCTAGCTCGCCGAGCGAGGTTCAGCCGGTGCTTGATTCGGTTGCCGAGCACGCCGCGCGCATCTGCGCGGCGCAGATCGTTGATATCGTCATCGCCGAGGACGACCGGGTGCGCATCGGCGCGACCTTCGGCGATCTTGGGCGGCCCGCGACTAGAGAACTGATACCGCTCAACCGCGCCACCGTCATGGGGCGCTCGATTTGCGACATGCAACCGGTGCATGTTGAAGACCTGCAAAACGCCGGTGACGAGTTTGCGGTCGGGCGCGAGCTCGCCCTCAAATTCGGGCATCGCACAATTATCGCCGTGCCGCTGCTGCGCGATGGCCGTGCGCTTGGTACCATCCTCGTCCGGCGCGCGGAGGTGAACCCGTTCGAGGACAAGCATATCACCTTGTTGACGACGTTCGCTGATCAGGCGGCGATCGCAATTGAAAATGTGCGGCTGTTCGAAAACGTCGAAAGTCGCACCCGCGAATTGGCGCAGTCTCTGGAAGACTTGCGCGCCACACAGGATCGCCTGGTACAGACCGAAAAGCTCGCTTCGCTCGGTCAGTTGACGGCGGGTATTGCACACGAGATCAAGAACCCGCTTAATTTCGTCAACAACTTCTCCGGAGTCTCGGTCGAATTGATCGATGAGCTGCAAGAAACGCTGAGTCGGATAAAAGCCGACGATAAAACGCAGACCGAAATCATTGATCTGGCCGATACGCTGCGCGGCAACCTTGACAAGATCGTTCAGCATGGGAGTCGTGCCGACTCCATCGTCAAGAACATGCTGCTGCACTCACGACAGGGGTCTGCAGAACACCGGTTGGTGGATATCAATGCCCTGGTCGAGGAGAGTCTCAATCTCGCCTATCACGGCGCCCGGGCCGAGATGCAGGGGTTCAATATCACCTTGGAACGGTCCCTGGACCCTGCTGCCGGTGAGGCCGATGTCTTCCCGCAGGACATCACTCGGGTGCTGCTCAACCTAATCTCAAACGGCTTTTACGCGGCAACCAATCGCAAGACGCAGGCCGATGGGGGCGACGGCTACGAACCGACCCTTGCCGCTGCCACCCGAAACGTTGGGGATAGCGTGGAGATCATAATCCGCGACAACGGTATTGGCATCCCGCCCGAAGTGAAGGAGCAGATGTTCAATCCGTTCTTTACGACCAAGCCTGCGGGGGAAGGGACGGGCCTCGGGCTGTCGATCAGCCATGACATCATCGTCAAGCAACATGGCGGCTCCATTGAGGTGGACACCCAGCCCGGGGCGTACACCGAGTTCCGCATCATCCTGCCGCGCAAGGCTACGATCCTCGGCGAAGGGGGAACCTCGGCATGAGCCTTTTGATACTGGTGGTCGATGACGAGCCGGATGTTGAGGAGCTGTTCCGCCAGCAGTTCCGGCGTGACCTGCGGGCCGGGCGCTTCACCATGGAATTTGCCCGCTCCGGCGACATGGCGCTTCAGCGCATTGCTGAGGCTGAGGGGGCATCCATCATCCTGATCCTGTCCGACATCAACATGCCCGGAATGACGGGCCTGGAGTTGCTGCCCAGAGCGAAAGCCGCACGGCCGGATGTTCCGGTGATCATGATCACGGCCTATGGCGATGCGGACACCAAACGGAAGGCGCTGGAAGGTGGCGCCGAAGGACTGTTCACCAAACCGATCGACTTCGGCGCGCTGCGCAGCGAGATCGACATGCGGGTCAAGCGGGCCGCGTGACCGGCTAAGTGCTGCCTTGCACCGGGTTCCAATTAATATAACGAGGGGCAGAGCGATGGATCAATACGTCGCGCTGTCGCAACGCGCCTCAAGTGCCCCATCAATCGCTGGCGCGCCCCGCGCGCTCCGGTCGACGACTATGCCTCGTTTTCCGGCTTCGAAAGCTAGCCGAGGCGGGCCGTCTGCCTGTCGGGCCGGGCGTTCATGCGGCACTCACCGGCGCGCCGTTATCACTGGTCCCATGCCCGTTCTCCCCCACCTTCGATCGCCATGACCGGCGTCTGCATCCGCGCTGAATAGTCGGCCATGTTTCGCTGCCGATTGCTTGTATCTGTGCTACACCCGGCGCCTCTAACTCCCGCCGGGCCCATGTCGAAACCGCCTGCCAAACCTCCCACCCTCGCCGCCTTCCGCCGTATCGTGGTCAAGGTCGGCTCCGCGCTGCTGGTCGACGCCGCCGCCAGCGGCCTCAAACGCGGCTGGCTCGACGCTCTCGCCGCCGACATCGCTCGGCTCCACAAGAACAAGGACGTGCTCGTGGTCTCCTCGGGCGCCATCGCGCTCGGCCGCGCCGTGCTCAAGCTGCCGAAGGGCACGCTCAAGCTGGAGGAGGCGCAGGCCGCCGCTGCCGTCGGCCAGATCGCGCTGGCGCGCGCCTGGGCGGAGGCGCTGGGCGCGTGCGGGGTCACCGCCGGCCAGGTGCTGGTGACGCTAGGTGACACCGAAGAGCGCCGCCGCTATCTCAATGCGCGTTCGACCATCGCCAAGCTGCTCGAATGGCGCAGCGTACCGGTGATCAACGAGAACGACACGGTTGCCACCACCGAAATCCGCTACGGCGACAATGACCGGCTGGCCGCCCGCGTCGCCACCATGATGAGCGCGGACCTTTTGGTGCTGCTGTCCGACGTCGACGGTCTCTACGACAAGCCGCCGGAAAAGAAAGGCGCCAAGCACGTGCCGCAGGTCGCCCGCATCACGCCGGCAGTCGAGGCCATGGCGGGGGTGAGCGCCTCGCAGACCGCGCGCGGCGGCATGCGCACCAAGATCGAGGCCGGCAGGATCGCCACGACCGCCGGCACCCACATGGTGATCGGCTCCGGCCGCGTCGATCATCCGCTTGCCGCGATTGCCGACGGCGCCGCCTGCACCTGGTTCCTCACGCCGGCCAACCCGGTAACCGCGCGTAAGAAGTGGATCGCAGGCTCCTTGGAGCCGCGCGGGGCGCTCACCGTCGATGCTGGCGCAGTGCGCGCACTGCGCTCGGGCAAGAGCCTGTTGCCCGCAGGTGTAATCAAGGTCGAGGGCGGCTTCGAACGGGGCGACGCCGTGCTGCTGCGCGGCCCGGACGGGCATGAGATCGGCCGCGGACTCTCGGCTTACGACGCCGCCGATGCCGACAAGATTAAGGGGCGCTCCTCGGCCGAGATCCTATCGATCCTCGGCTTTGCCGGCCGCACCGAGATGATCCACCGCGACGACCTCGTGCTGGGCGGGGAGTAACCATCGCGGTGACCCGCCGCGCGACGATTTGGCGGGTTGTTTGCGCGGGCGCCGCGCGCTCCCCTGGCGCATAAAGCCGAAGCGGCCGGGGGCAGCCTTCTTTCCTGCACCCTTTCCTGCACCCCACCCCGGACCCGTACGGCAGCCGTCGAAGGTGCCGCCATGCGCCGGAGACGACGACTACCGTCAGGGGCCCGCACGGGCCCCTTTTTTCTGCGCCGGCGTGGCGGGGCGAGAGGCGGAAACTAGCTTTTCCGGTTGCGGCGGCGCGCGCTCTGGCGGCGCGAGATCGGCGCCTTGGACTTGAACTGGGCTGGCACCGGGCGCGCCGGCAGCGGCAGCAGGGTGCCGTCGGGGAACTCCAGATGCCGGCTGTATACCTACCTGCCCCTGTCCTTCCCCGCCCTTGCGGCCTTCGAGCACGAACTTGGTGCCAACCGGGAAGCGGCTGGGCAGCTTGGTACTGTACGCCATGGAACCCTCCTGCGAGGCCGCCACCCTGCCAGCCCAGTGTGAAGGTCAATTGATCCAGGCCACCCCCGTGGCGGTTGTCCTCGCTATCCCCAACTAACCACACGCGCGGGCCGCGGCGCCGGCCACCTCGCCCCGGCCGCGCGTACGTGTTAGGAAAATCCTGGATTAACAAGGCCGACGGACCGCTCAACGATATGACCGCGCCGCTGAAAAGCATCGACGGCACCGGCGATATCGCCGCCGCCATGGCCGAAACCGGCCGTGGTGCCCGCGCCGCCGCCAAGGCGCTGGCGCTCGCGCCGGCCGCGCAGAAGGACCGCGCGCTGGCCGCCATGGCCGCCGCCATCCGCGCGCATAAAGCCGCCATCCTGGCCGCCAACGCCGAGGACGTCGCCGAGGCGCGCGGCGGTGGCGCGACCGCCGCCTTCCTCGACCGGCTCACGCTCAACGAGGCCCGGGTCGAGGCCATGGCGGCCGGCATGGAAATCATCCAGAGCCTGAAGGACCCGGTCGGCGACGTCATGGCGGCCTGGACGCGCCCGAACGGCATGACCATCGAGCGCGTGCGGGTGCCGCTCGGCGTGATCGGCACCATCTACGAGAGCCGCCCCAACGTGACCGCCGATGCCGGCGCGCTCTGCCTGAAATCCGGCAATGCCGCCATCCTGCGCGGCGGCTCCGACAGCCTGCACTCCAGCCGCGCCATCCACGCCGCCATGCGCGACGGCCTGCGCGAGGCTGGTCTGCCGGCGGAAGCGATCCAGGTGGTGCAGACTCGCGACCGCGCCGCGGTCGGGCTGATGCTGGCCGGCCTCGACGGCAATATCGACGTGCTGGTGCCGCGCGGCGGCAAGGGCCTGGTGGCGCGCGTGCAGTCGGAAGCGCGCCTGCCGGTGTTCGCGCATCTGGAGGGCGTCTGCCACGTCTATGTGGACAAGGCAGCCGATCTCGAAATGGCCAAGGAGATCGTGCTCAACGCCAAGATGCGGCGCACCGGCGTGTGCGGGGCGGCGGAGACCCTGCTGATCGACCGCGCCGCGGCCGCAACCCATCTCGAGCCTCTGGTCAATATGCTGCTCGAGGCGCCGTGCGAAGTCCGCGGCGACGCGGCGACGCAGGCCGTCGACAGCCGCGTCAAGCCGGTCGGCGCGGAGGACTGGTCGGCCGAATATCTCGACGCCATTATCGCCGTCGGCCTAGTGGACGGCGTGGACGAAGCCATCGCCCATATCGAGCGCTACGGCTCCCACCATACCGACGCCATCGTCACCGACGACCCCGCCGCGGCCGAGAAGTTCCTCGCCCGCGTCGATTCGGCCATCGTGCTGCACAACGCCTCGACCCAGTTCGCCGATGGCGGCGAATTCGGCTTCGGCGCCGAAATCGGCAT
>JARRNI010000234.1:0-7719 GCA_037385125.1 Pseudolabrys sp. | reverse complement strand
TTCGAGGCGGTGACCGCGGCCGGGCGCAAGGGTGTCACTTTGCAGCGTTACAAGGGCCTGGGCGAGATGAACCCCGACCAGCTGTGGGAGACGACGCTCGACACCGAGGCGCGCTCGCTCCTGCAGGTCAGGATCAAGGAAGTCGACGAGGCCAATGTGCTGTTCGACGAGCTGATGGGCGACGCGGTCGAGCCGCGCCGGCAGTTCATCCAGCACAACGCGCTGGCCGCGAGCGTGGACGTGTAAGGGCCGGCGCGGCTCATCAGGCCGCGCCGCATACGCTCGGTAACAGATCACCTTGCGGCCCCAGACCCAGCCGCTGCGCTAGATGCGGGTCGACGCTTCCTTCCAGTAACAGCCGACATGGCCGTAGCGGCCGTATCTCGAATGATAATCGAATTCGGAGAATCGCACGCGGCCGTGTCGCGGCACGACCCGCACGATGACGCGCGGGCAGTCGCCGGGGAACAAGGCGCCGGCGCGGTAATAGACGACGGCGGGCGCCTGCAGCAGCCTGCGGTGGCAGCAGCCGGTATAGCCGCGGCGGCAACAGCCGTCCCCGGCCCAGACATAGTCCGGACCGTAGGCGCCGATGCCGTAGCCGTAGCCGTCGGCGTGGGCGGGGATGACCCAAAGGCCGAGGACCAGGGCGCACGAGCTGAGAATCGCGAAAACGAAAGCACGCACAACAAAGGCACGCATGACTGGCTCTCCCGCGAATGGCGCGAGGTTGAACGATCGAGCAACCGTTGACCAATCGGCGCTGTGGCGGAAGCTTCCGCCGGCGGCGGCCGTCACGCGCGGCTGGTTTACGCTTGGCAAACCGTTAAAGCGGCTTCGGAAATGATCTTCCGGCGCGGCGCGCTCCCGCCGCAGCATGCCTCAAAATGCAGCCGGCCTCGCGCGGGGGCGAAGCGCCCGCGTCACGACATCAGCTTGGAGCCGATGGCCAAGCCGATGATCAGCGGGCCCCAGCGGCCGGCGTCGACCCGCGCCAGGAAGTCCTCGACCAGCGTGTTGAACAAGATCGGCTCCTCCAGATTCACGACGTGGCCGGTCTTCGGCAGCATGACCAGGCCGGAGGCCGGGATGGCGTCCTTGAGGAACACGCTCGGCTCGATGCAGCGCTCGTCCTCGTCGCCCACCACGATCAGCGCCGGCGTTGCCAGCTTGCGGATGTCGTCGGCGAAATCGTAGAGCGAGGGCCGCGCGCCCTGGAAGCCGCGCGAGGTATTGGCCGAGCCAAGCGCGTCATGCTCGGCCAGCCTTTGCGAAAAAGCAGCGAAGCCGCGCGGATCCTTGATCAGGAACGGCAGGCGCGAGGGACCCATGCCGTAGGTGCCCGCCACGCGCGCTGAGCCTTCGCGCTCGAATTGATCGCCCAGCTCGCGCGAGTGCTTGTGGAAATCGTCCGTGTACCAGCGCTCGGAGCCTGAACCGGTGCCGGCCAGCACCATGGAGCGCACCCGCATGGTGTGATTGAGGGCGACCTGCAGCGCGGTGTAGCCGCCCATCGATAGCCCGACGAAATGCGCACTCTCGATGCCTAGATGGTCGAGCACCGCCACCGCGTCGCGCATGACATGCAGATAGCTGTAGACGTCCCCGGCCACCGGCACGTCGGAGGGCGCGTAGCCGCGCGCGGAATAGGTGATGCAGCGGTAGCGCCGGGCGAAGGCCTCCATCTGCGGCTCCCAGCCGCGGTGGTCGGCGGCGAACTCGTGCAGGAACAGGACGGGCGTGCCCTGTCCGGCCTCCTCGTAATAGAGCCGCACTTTGTCGGGGGTCGTGGCATATGGCATGGCTCATCCGATTTCGATTGCGTTTCCCTGTCATTCTGAAGTGCGAGCCAACGGGTCCGCGCGAGACGCGACCCGATGATAAGCTTCGCGAGCCTCGAAGGATGGCGGCCCGCGCCGTCGCCTTTCGAGACGCGCCCGCGGCGCGCGCCTCCGGGTGACGGCGAGGGTCAAAACAAGTCCAAGTATTCCCTCTGCTCCCAGGGGGTGACGTCGGCGTGCTCGCCCTGTTCCCTCTCGAACCGCGCGAGCTCGGCCTCCTTGAGATGCGCATAGTACTCGACAAAGCCGGAACCGAAACCGGCACGGAAAGCTTCGTCGCCGCGCAGGGCGGCAACGGCCTCACCAAGCGACTTCGGCAGCAGCGGCCCGGCGGCCTCATAGGGCGTGTCGGCGGAGGGGCCGGGATCGAGCCGGCGTGCAAACCCGTCGACCCCGGCATAGATCTGAGATGCCAAGTAGAGATACGGATTGGCCGCCGGCTCGCCGACGCGGTTTTCGAGATGGGTCGAGGCATCGCCCAGCTGGCCCAGCACGCGCATCATCACGCCGCGGTTGTCGCGCGCCCAGATGGCGTGGGTCGGCGCCAGCGAATAGGGCCGGTAGCGATTATACCCATTGATCGTCGGAGTAGTGAAGGCGGCGGCCGCGCGCGCATGCGCCAGCACGCCGCCGAGAAAATGCAGCCCGCAGGTCGATAGCCCACCCGGATCGGCGAAGGCATTGCGTGCGCTCTTCTTCGCGATCAGCGATTGATGCAGGTGCCAGCCGCTCGACATCACGTTTGGCAGAGCGGGCCGGCACATGAAGCTCGCAAAATAGCCGTTGCGCCGCGCGATCTGTTTCGCCGCCGTGCGAAACAGCACCATGCCGTCGGCAGCGTCCATAGCCGGCTGCGGACGGAAGGTGAATTCGACCTGGCTGGGCCCCAACTCCACCTCCACCGAGCGCAGCGGCAGACCGAGCGCCGAAATACCGCGGCGCAAGACCCCCACCGCTGGATCGAGCATGTCATATCGGGTTTCGGTGAGATACTGATAGCCTTGATTGAGCAGGCTGACTTCGGGCGGCTGCGGCGGCCAGGTGGCATCGGCGGCATCCAGGCGCGCGTTCTCCAGCCTGAACAGATGGAATTCGACCTCCAGGCCGGCGAGATAATCGAAGCCGGAGTTGGCGAGCGTGGCCAATGCGTCGCGTAAGCGGGCGCGGGTGGAAAAGGGCACCGGCTTGCCGTTGGTGAAGTAGATGTCGCACAGAAGCCAGCCCGTGTTGTTCGCCCAGGGCAGAACGCGGAAGGTCGACGGATCGGCGACCATGACGAAATCGCCGCCGCCCTCCATTTCGGTCATGGCGAAGCCGCCACCCGGCGTGAACACCGGAAAGACCGTTTTGTGCGACGTGTCCTTGGCGAGTAGGGTGGTGGTCATGGTGACGCCGTTGCGCATGGCGCCGGCCGCCTCCGCCGCCATCAGCGTCTTGCCGCGCAGCACGCCGTGCTGGTCGGCGAAAGAGAAGCGCACCACTTCCAGCTTATGTTTTTTCATGTCGCGTTCGACCTGTGCAGCGGCTTGCGCCTGCGCGGGAGACCACAGGCCGTGGCGGAAGACGAAATCTCGCGGCTTGGGGGCGGGTTTGGTTCTGCGCGGGGGCATCAGACTGTGAATTCAAGCCTGTGCCCATGACTCATGGTGAGGAGTGTCGCGAAGCGACGCGTCTCGAACCATGGGGTCGCCCCATCCTTCGAGGCGGGGCGCTTGCGCGCCCCTCGTCAGGATGACGCGGTGAGAGCGCGAGCGCGAATGAAAGTCACCGCCCATTGGCCCAACTCGCCGCCCGGCGCTTGCTCAGATCGGTCTTCTGCCAGTAGCCCTGCCAGTCGTCGCACGGCCCGATGCCGTCGACAGCCGGTGGGCCGGTGATCGCGGCCGCCTGCGCCTCGTTGAGCACCATGATCGGCACCTTGCCTTCGCCAGCCTGCTCTATCGCCTGGCGCAGGAGACGACGGTAGGCGGCGATGGCCTTGTCGGACGTACCGAGATGCTCTTGCGTACGGTCCTGGATCGCGCCCATCGACTCGCAGGCCCACTGATCGTGCACGTTGATATCGGCCCCCATGCCCGTATAGGTCTCGTGCTCCTGCTCGTGTGGATCGAAGCCGTAGTCGTTACTCTTGTTGCGGTTGGGCACGTATTCGGGAAGCTGATAGAGCGCGAGCCGTTGGCGGCGCATCTCATCCTTGTTCACCGGCGTGCCGAACGAGGTGAAGATCGCGTACCAATAGTGCTTCGTGTCGTCGACCGGCACGTGCCACTGCGTGATCGTCATCTCGCGGCTCATCGGGATGACGAAGGCATTGGGAAACATCAAATTGGTGACGCGCACATGTGTGCACTTGTCGCTGATGTGCCGCAGCGTCATCAGCCGGAACCCGAAATCGGTCGGCTCCACCTCGATCTGGGGGCGGGTGAATTCGCGCATGATGCGCGACATCGGCATGTCCGAATCGACGGAAGTGTCGCGGAACACTTTGCCGTAGCCTTGGGCGGGATCCTCGTCCTCGAAGAAGCGGTGCAGGAATGACGTGTGCACCGGGTCGATGCCGACCTCCAGCGACTGCAGCCAATTGCAGTCGATCAGCCCTTTGAAGGCGAAGGTATGGCTCGCGGGCGCCACGAAACAATCGAAATGCGGCAGCGCCGGCGGCGCGCCCGGACCGAGATAGGTGAACAGGATGCCACTGCGCTCGATGACCGGATAGGACTTCTGCCTGATATTGGCGCAGAGATTGCTCTCGGGCGGCTCGGCCGGCGTCTCCAGGCATTTGCCGTTCACGTCAAACAGCCAGCCGTGGAACGGGCAGCGCAGGCCGCCGTCTTCCAGCCGGCCATAGGTCAGGTCAGTGCCGCGGTGCGGACAATGCCGGCCGACCAGCCCGTAACGCCCCTGGCCGTCCTTGAAGATCACCAGGCTCTCGCCGAACAGGCGCACCGGCTTGATTGGTCGATTACCCGCGAGCTCATCGGTCAGCGCAGCAGGCTGCCAATAGCGCCGCATCAGCGCGCCCGCCGGCGTGCCCGCACCGGTCAGGGTGATGAAATCGTTCTGCTGCGCACTCAACATGCCGGGCGTCCTTTCCCCATGACTTCCGCGACTGTAGCCAAGGAGGCCGCCGACCGAAAGCCGCGCGCCCAAGCGCCTACAAAAGGCGATGGCCGGGACGAGCCCGGCCATGACAGGTTGAGAAATCCGCCTTTTCGATCAGCTCGGCTGGCGCGCGGCCCAGCCCGCGTCCAGCCGCCGGCGCCAAGCGCTCTGCCTGAGGCCCAGCAGGCGATGGGCGGCGGTCTTCGCTTCGGCGCGGCTCGCCGCAGCGCAGGTGCGGTATTCGAGATCGGAAACGCGCGACACCAGCGGCTGCTTGCGGAACAGACGCGAGAAGGCACCGCCGACGCCGCCATCCACCTTCAGCTCCGACAGCGCCTGCGCGACATTGGCGGCGGGCCCGAACGCAACGACGCGCCCGGTCAAGGTGTGGCGCACCTCATAGACGCCCGGGCCGATCGGCGCTTCGACAACGCCGCCGCTTTCGGCATCGGGAAAGCGTTTCCAGCTGCTCCAGGTTTGCACCATCTAACTAACACCCCTTCCTTGGCCCCAACCGGCCCCAAGCCGCATCGAGAACGCAACAAGGGCGCAACGGTTCCCCTCCGGTCAACCGGATCTGTTGATAATGGTTTCTGCGCTGGCAGCCATTGCGCTAGCGCAATCCGGTCGCCGGACGACAGCACGACTTTCGGCTGGGGATGCGGCCCCCAGGCGAAATTCGTTTTCTCCTCCGTGATCGGGTGCGGCGGAGCCAGCAGCCGGCGAACCCACCGGCGCCAAGGCGCGCTTCAGGGAGGTGCGACCCGGGACAGACACCACCGCCACCCGCGATTAGTGAAGCATTAGGCAATCTGCCACGGTTCCGCGCCAGCCGCCACTGGGTCCCCTGGTCCCAACCTGGGCCAGCGAAAGCGACGCTCAGACCGGCGGGGAGAATTTAGCGCCGGATCAGTGGGTTAGTTGCGGCTGAAATGGCCGCGGGCGCGCAGCGAGACGATCAGGCCCTTGGGCGTAACCCCGACCCAGCGGCCGTCGCGGCGCTCGATGCGCCGCACCGGCCCGAGGCGGGGAGGCGGCGCGCCCGGCGCCACCTGATAGAGGTCGCCGTGGCCGCGCACGTCGTGGATGGTCCAGCCCGACACCACATGCGGCGCGGCCGCCGCCGCAAGCACCGGCGGGCGCGGCGGCCGGGTCGGGATGGTGGCCGGTGGCTTGATCGAGCCGGCAAAGTCGGGGGCCGAGCGCAGGCGATCGGCCAGCCTGTCGCTTATCTTGGTGACCTCGCTCGTGGCCGACTTGCGCGAGGCCGCCAGTCTTGCCTCCAAGACGCCACTTCCTTGCCGAGCCGGCTGACCGATTGCTGCAACGCCCGCTGCTCGCCGGCAGCTGCGGCAGGCGCCGCTCCTTTTCCGCCGGTGGCCAGAGCGCCGAGCGCGGCGGCGATGGCGACTGCGGCGGCCAGCATCGCCTGGCGCCGGTGGCGGGAGCGTAAACGAAAGCGCGGCCGCGCCGCTTGCGTGCCCGCCTCAGCAATTGGGGGCAGCACGACGATGGCGGATTCCGGCACGGTCTCCGGCTCGCCGCCGGCCGGCGACAGCGACGGCGATTCGACCGCCGGCAATTCGCCATCGGCACCTTGACGCGGCCGGCCGGCCTCCGGCGGCTTCGCCGCTTCGCCGCCGCCTGCGATGTCTTCGGCCATGGCCCGCTCCGCGCTTGTCTTCGCAAAGCGGTAACCATGGTTCGGTTACCAGGGGTTACCGGCCGGCGCTAAACGTCCAGCCCGTTCTCCGCGGCCAGCGCCTTGAGCGACACCGCCGGACGCGCCCCCACATGCTGGATCACCTCGGAGGCGGCCAGGCCGCCGAGCCGCGCGGCATGACGCAGATCCTTGTTGCGGGCGAGGCCAACCAGGAAGCCGGCGGCGAACAGATCGCCGGCGCCGGTGACGTCCTCCACCTGTTCGACCGGCACGGCGTTGACCGCCTCCATGCCTTCGCTGCTGATCACCAGGCAGCCCTTCGCGCTGCGCGTGACCACCGCTAGCCGCGCGTCGGCCTGCAGCGCGCGCGCGGCCGTGTCGAAGTCGGCGGTCTCGTACAGGCTGTGCAGCTCGTGCTCGTTGGCGAACACGATATCGACGATGCCCTTCTTGATGAGATCGAGGAATTCGCTGCGAAAGCGGTCGACGCAGAACGAATCCGACAAAGTGAGCGCCACCTGCCGCCCCGCACCATGGGCGATGCCGGCGGCCTTGACGAAGGCCTCCTTCGCCAGCGGCGGATCCCACAAATAGCCTTCGAGATAGGTCACCGCGGCATCGGCGATCATTTTCTCGTCGATGTCGTCGGGGCTTAAATGCTGCGCGGCACCGAGATGGGTGTTCATGGTGCGCTCGCCGTCCGGCGTCACCAGCACGTAGCAGCGCGCGGTGGAGGGGCCCTTGCTCGCCGGCTTCGCGTCGAAGGCGACTCTGGCCGCGCGGATGTCATGGGCGAAGGTCTTGCCGAGCTCGTCGTCCCTGACCTTGCCGACGAAGGCGGCGTTGGCGCCGAAGGAGGCGACGCCGACGATGGTATTGGCGGCGGAGCCGCCGGAGCTTTCGGTCGCCGGGCCCATGGCGTCGTAGATCGCGGCGGCGCGCGCCTCGTCGATCAGCGCCATGGCGCCCTTGTGCATGCCCTGCGCCACCAAGAAATCGTCCTCGGCGCGGGCGATCACGTCGACGATGGCGTTGCCGATGCCGAGCACGTCGTAGCGGGGAGCTGCCATTCTGGAACCTCTTCTGTTGAAACGCGGCGCACTATAACGAGTG
>JARRNI010000233.1:0-15909 GCA_037385125.1 Pseudolabrys sp. | reverse complement strand
ATCAGCCGCTCGACGCTGCGCACGATGTCGAACGGGTCGAGCCCGAGCGCGGACAGCACCACGCCGACCAGGATCGACACCAGGATGAGCCGGCCGATGACCGCCAGCGGCGAGCCGCCGAAAATCTTGGTCATGGTGTCGTGGTTGGTCGTTCGTTCCGTCATGTGCTCGTTCGTCATTGCGGTCGGCCACTCCTTCGTCGGCGCAAACTACTATATCACGCCCGTCCGGTCTCGCTGCGGGCAAGCATTTTCTCGAGGGTTTCCAGGCGGTCGGCCTCGCCCGGCGGCTTGTCCCAGCGCAGCCGGTTGATGCGAGGAAAGCGCATGGCGATGCCGGATTTGTAGCGGGTGGAGCGTTGCAGCCCCTCGAAAGCGACCTCCAATACCAATCCCTGGTCAGCCTCGTGCGTCACCTCGCTCACTGGGCCGAAGCGATCGACGGTGTTGCGCCGGACGAAGCGGTCGATTTGGATCAGCTCCTCGTCGGTGAAGCCGAAATAGGCCTTGCCGACGGGGACGAGTTCGCCGTCGGCTTTCCAGACGCCGAAAGTGTAGTCGGAATAATAGGACGAACGCTTGCCGTGGCCGCGCTGGGCGTACATCAGCACGGCATCCACGATCATCGGGTCGCGCTTGCATTTCCACCACGGCCCTTTCGGTCGGCCCGGCACATAAGGTGCGTCCTTGCGCTTGAGCATGATGCCTTCCACCGCTTCGGCATCCTCCCCGGCGCCCGCCGCCGCCGGATCGGCGCGCGCGGCGATCAATGTTTGCCAGTCGTCGAACGGCAGCAAGGGCGAAAGGTCGATGCGCGGCTCGCCGAGCTTCTTCACGAAAGCTTCTAGCCGCCTGCGCCGCTCGGCGAAGGGCAGGGCGCGCAGGTCTTCGTCGTCCTCGGACAGAAGATCGTAGGCACGCAGAAGCGCGGGAAATTCGGCGAGCAATTTCGCCGTGACCGCCTTGCGGTTCAGCCGCTGCTGCAACACGTTGAACGGCAGCACGCCACCTTGGCGCAGGATCAGCAGTTCGCCGTCGATCGCCGCCGGCAGGCGCAAGCCTTGCAGCAGGTCGGGAAAGCCCTTCGATATGTCCTCGCCGGTGCGCGAATAAAGCCGTGCGACGCGGCCGCCGTGTGCGTCGTGCGCGCTCACCGCCTCCACGCGGATGCCGTCCCATTTCCATTGCGCCATGAAGTGCGCAGGCTCGAGTAACGGCAGCTCGGCCTCCTCGATCGCATGCGCCAGCATGGCTGGGCGGAACGGTGCCGGGTCATGGCTCTGCGGCTTGTCGGCGCGGCCTTCCAGCCAGGCGAACAGATCGCAATAGGGCGGCTGCATGCCCGGCCACAACAGCTCGATCTCGTCCGGCGTTTTGTCGCCGAGCGCGGCCGCGGCGGTCTTGGCGAGCCGCGCGGAGATGCCGATGCGCAAGCCGCCGGTCACCAGCTTCAATAGCGCCCAGCGGCCGGTTTCGTTCAGTCCATCGAGCGAGCGCGCGATCTGCGCCGGCAGTTGCGTCTTGCCGAGAGTGGAGAGGGTTTCGACGACGTCGGTGAGCGACGGCGCCGCCGCGATCTCACCTCTCCCCGCAAATTCATCTTCACCTCCCCCGCTTGCGGGGGAGGTCGGCGAGCGAAGCTCGCCGGGTGGGGGCTCTTGTTCGGCTTCGAAGAGCCCCCTCCCTAACCCTCCCCCGCAAGCAGGGGACGGTACAGCCCGTACCTGCTGCGGCGCAGGCCATATCAGCGCTACCGTCTCCGACAAGTCGCCGACGTAGTCGTAGGACAGTTCGAACAGCACCGGATCGGTGCGTTCGGCAATGAGCGTGCGGATAATGCCCGGCTTGGCATGCTTGAACGATAAGGCGCCGGTGAGCGCGGCCAGCGCCCAGCCGCGCTCGGGATCGGGCGTCGCGTGCAGGTAATTCGCGATCAGGCGCAGCTTGGCGTTACGGCCCGGCTCATAGGCGAGGCGGTCGAGCAGCTCGGCAAAGCGGTTCATGCTTCGGCGCCTCCGGCGGCGTCCGCTTCTTCCTCATCGCCGTAACTGGCGATGTCGAGCGGGCGCGCCTTCAGGTCCTGCATGTGCGCCCAGTGCACCAGCGCGTCTTCCTGCCCGTGCGTGACCCAGACTTCCGAAGCGCCGGTTGCCGTAATTGTTGCCGTCAACCCATCCCAGTCGACATGGTCGGAGATCACCAGGGGCAGCCCGACGCCGCGCTGGCGGGCGCGCGCCCGCACCCGCATCCAGCCCGACGCAAAAGCGAAAACCGGATCGGGAAAGCGCCGCGACCACAGATCCCCCATGGCGGTCGGCGGGCAGATGACGATAGCGCCGCAGAGCGAAACCTTGTCGGCGCCGCGCACCAGTTCGAGCGGACCGAGATCGACGCCGCGGCTTTCGTAGTAGCGGGTGATCTTCTCCATGGCGCCGTGCAGATAGACCGGCTTGTCGTAGCCGGCCGCACGTAGCATGGCGATGACGCGCTGCGCCTTGCCGAGCGAATAGGTGCCTATTAGATGTGCGCGCTCGGGGAACAGTGCGACCGAATGCAGGAGCTTGGCGATCTCACCTTCCGCGTCGTGATGGCGGAACACCGGCAGGGCGAAGGTCGCCTCGGTGATGAACACGTCGCAGGGCACCACGTCGAACGGCGCGCAGGTTGGATCGGCCACGTCCTTGTAGTCGCCGGAGGCGACGACGGTCAGGCCGCCGGCCGCCACCCTGATCTGCGCCGAGCCGAGCACATGGCCGGCCGGATGGAAGCTCGCGCTCACGCCGTCGAGGTTGAGCGTCTCGCCGTAGCGGATCGCCTGGATTGCGCCCACAAAACCTTCGCCGTAGCGCAGCCGCATGATGTCGAGGGTCTCCTGCGTCGCCAGCACCTTACCGTGACCGGGACGGGCGTGGTCGGAATGGCGATGCGTGATCAGGGCCTTGTCGACCGGCCGGGTCGGATCGATATGGAAGCCGCCCAGCTTGCAGCACAGGCCCGCCGGCGTGCGGACGAGGATGTTTTCGGGACGCATATCGCCTATCTAAGCATCCCGCCCGCCGGCGCGAGCCAGCGCGCCGGCGGCTCCCTCCCAGAGTTCCCGTCCTTGACCACCGTCCTTCTGCCTGCCGCCGTCTCTTCCGGCGACCTCATCATCGACCGCCGCTACCGCTGGGCGCACGAAGGCCTTGACGCCGGGGATCTTCTCGGCGCCATCGATCTCGCGGAGCAGATCGTCGTGCGCGCGCCGGCCTTTGCCCCGGCCTGGTTCCTGCTGGGCGAGGTGCGCGAGCTGGCCGGCGCCGCCGCCGGCGCCGCTGCCGCGTTCGAGCGCGCCCGCGCCGCCGATCCCGCGGACAGCCTGGCGCCGCGCTGTGGCTGGCCCGCCTCGGCGCCGTGCCGCCTACGCCCATGCCGGTTGGCTATGTCCGCGCGCTATTCGACGCGTATGCGGCGGATTTCGACGACGCGCTGACTGGGGGCTTGCGCTACCGCGGCCCCGACATGCTGCTCTATGCGGTGGCGCGCGCGTGCGGCGGCGGGACGATGCGCATCGGCAAAGTGCTCGATCTCGGCTGCGGGACGGGTCTGGCCGGTGCCGCGTTCCGGCCGTTCTGCGCGCGGCTTACCGGCGTCGATCGTTCGCCCGGCATGCTGGCGGAAGCTCGCGGCAAGAGGCTCTACGATGAGCTGGTCGAAGCCGAGGCGATGGCCTATTTGCGCGCCGAGGCCGAGCGCGACGCAGCCTGCGATCTGATCCTTGCTGCCGACGTGCTGATCTATTTCCACGAACTGCGCCAGTTCCCCCAGGCTGCCGCGAAAGTCCTCCAGCCTAGCGGCGTGCTCGCCTTCACCGTCGAGACCTACGACGGCGAAGGCGTCATCCTGCGCGACACCCTGCGCTATGCTCACGGCGCCGCACAGGTGCGCGGCGCGCTCAGCCTGGGCGGGCTGGAACCGGTTATCCTTGACCCCGCCTCGGCCCGCACCGAGAAAGGCGTAGCGGTGCCCGGCTTGGTGGTAGTGGCCAGGAAGGCCGGTTAAGTCCTAAGCTCGCGTCGTGGCGCTCATCGAACAAGCTGAAACGACGTTTCTGCTTCCCGAGTCTTTCCGGCGCTGGTTCGCCGGTCGCGGCTGGGCGCCGCGCGCGCATCAACTCGAGTTGCTGGCGAAGTCGAGGGCCTGGCGCTCGGTGCTGCTGATCGCGCCCACCGGCGGCGGCAAGACGCTGGCCGGATTTTTGCCGACATTGGTGGAACTTCATGAAACGGGCGCGCGGCCCAAAAATCTCGTCTCCAGCGGCCGCGCGGTAAGCCGCAGCCAAGGCCTCCACACCCTCTACATCTCTCCGTTGAAAGCGCTCGCCGTCGACATCGCGCGCAACCTGGAAATTCCGGTACGCGAGATGGGCCTCAAGGTGCGGCTCGAAACGCGCACCGGCGACACGCCGACATCCCGGCGGCAGCGGCAGCGGCGCTATCCGCCCGACGTCCTACTCACCACGCCTGAGCAGCTCGCGCTGCTGCTCGCCTCGGCCGACGCGCCTTATCTGTTCGGCACGCTCCGACGGGTGGTGCTCGACGAACTGCATTCGCTTGTCACCTCCAAGCGCGGCGATCTCTTGTCGCTCGGTCTTGCACGGCTGTTCGCACTCGCCCCGCAGCTCACGACCGTGGGGCTGTCCGCCACTGTCGCCGAGCCGGCCGAGCTCTGCCGCTTCCTGGTGGCGCAGCCGCAAACCGGCGAAGCGCGCGCCGATCTGATCGTGGCCGAGCCCGGCGCGCAGCCCAAGGTCACCATGCTCGACACGGCCGAGCATCTGCCCTGGGCCGGGCATTCGGCCGGCCACGCGCTCGGCGAAATCTACGAGCTGATCAAGACCCACAAGACCACGCTGGTCTTCGTCAACACGCGCAGCCAGGCCGAATTCATCTTTCAGGCGCTGTGGGGCATCAACGACGACGATCTCGCTATCGCCCTGCATCACGGCTCGCTCGACGTCGCGCAGCGCCGCAAGGTGGAAGACGCCATGGTGGCGGGGCGCTTGCGCGCCGTGGTATGCACCTCGTCGCTCGATCTCGGCGTCGACTGGGGCGACGTCGATCTCGTCGTCAATGTCGGCGCGCCCAAGGGCGCCTCCCGCCTGATGCAGCGGGTCGGCCGTTCCAATCATCGCTACGACGAGCCGTCGGAAGCCGTGCTGGTGCCGGCCAACCGCTTCGAGGTCTTGGAATGCCGCGCGGCCATCGACGCCGTTGCCGACAACGCGCAGGACACGCCGCCTCTGCGCACCGGTGCGCTTGACGTGCTGGCGCAGCACGTCCTCGGCCGCGCGGTCGGCGCGCCGTTCCTGCCCGACGAATTGTACGAGGAAGTACGCGCCGCCGCGCCCTACGCTTCGCTTGCGCGCAGCGACTTCGACGCGGCGGTCGATTTCGTCGCCACCGGCGGCTATGCGCTCAAGGCTTACGAACGCTTCGCCAAAATCCGCCAAGGCAAGGACGGGCGCTGGCGCATCACCCATCCGCGCGTGGCGCAACGCTATCGCATGAATGTCGGCACCATCGTCGAGGCCGACATGATCAAGGTGCGGCTGGTGCGCTCGCGTGCCAGCAAGGCGATCCCACGCGGCGGCCGTCTGCTCGGCGAGGTGGAGGAATATTTCATCGAGACGCTGACGCCCGACGACACTTTCGTCTTCGCCGGCGAGATATTGAAATACGAGGCGCTGGTCGAGGACGAGGTCTATGTCTCGCGCGCGTCCGCCACCGACCCGAAGGTGCCGGCCTACGAGGGCGGCAAGTTTCCGCTCTCGACTTACCTGGCCGCGCGCGTGCGCGCGATCCTGGCTGACAACAAGGCCTGGCGCGCGCTGCCGGCGCAGGTGCGCGAATGGCTGGAGATTCAAGCGTGGCGTTCGCTGCTGCCGCGCGCCGGCGACCTGCTGGTCGAGACCTTTCCGCGCGCCGCCAAGCATTACCTGGTCTGCTATCCGTTCGAAGGCCGGCTGGCGCACCAGACGCTCGGCATGCTGCTCACCCGCCGCCTGGAGCGCGCGGGGCTTAAACCCCTCGGCTTCGTCGCCAACGAATATGCGCTGGCCGTCTGGGGCGTCGGCGATCTTGGGCTTCGCATCCAGCACGGCGAGCTTTCGTTGCCTAGGCTGTTCGACCAGGACATGCTGGGCGACGACCTGGAGGAGTGGCTGGCCGAATCCGCGCTGATGAAGCGCACCTTCCGCAGTTGCGCCATCATCGCCGGACTGATCGAGTGCCGCTTCCCCGGCGAGGAGAAGTCGCGCCGCCAGCTCACAGTCTCTACGGATCTCGTCTATGACGTGCTGCGCAAGCACCAGGCCGACCACCTGCTGCTGCGGGCTGCGCGCGGCGATGCCGCCAGCGGTCTGCTCGACATCAAGCGGCTCGGCGAAATGCTCTCGCGTATCGAGGGGAGAATCGTCCATAAAGCCCTCGACCACGTCTCGCCGCTCGCGGTTCCCGTGCTGCTGGAGATCGGGCGCGAGACCGTCTACGGCGAGGGCGCCGACGCGCTTCTGGCGGAGGCGGCGGACGAACTGGTGAAGGAGGCGATGCGGTGAGGGCTTCTCCATCACCCTCCCCTGGAGGGGGAGGGTCATCCGCCGAAGCCCGTCAGGGCGAAGGCGGACGGGGTGGGGTGAATGGCTTCACCCTCCCCCCTTCAGGGGGAGGTGAAAGAGAGAGAGAGTATGCCGCGCGGCATGCGATCACTATCGCCGGCGTCTCCCTCCACGCCGACCCCGCCGGCGCCCTCTATTGGCCCGAGCACGGCCTGCTCGCCGTCGCCGACCTGCATCTGGAAAAGGGCTCCAGTTTCGCCGCCCGTGGTCAGCTCTTGCCGCCCTACGATACCGCGGCAACGCTGGCGCGGCTGGCGCGCCTCATCGCGCATTATGCGCCGCGCGTCGTCATTGCACTGGGCGACAATTTCCACGACGGCGGCGGCCCGGTGCGGCTTTCGCCGGACGACCGCGAATCCTTGCGCGCCCTGCAGCTTGGGCGCGATTGGATCTGGCTCACCGGCAACCACGATCCGGAGCCGGCGGGGAACATCGGCGGCGAGTTCCACGAAAGCTTTGCGCTTGGTGGTCTCACGTTCCACCATCTTCCGACCGGCGCATCGAACAAGATCGCCGGCCATCTGCATCCCATGGCGCGCATTGCCCATCGCGGCTTCTGCGTGAGCCGCCGCTGTTTCGCGGCGGACGCAACGCGCCTCATCATGCCGGCCTTCGGCGCCTTCACCGGCGGCCTCAACGTGCGCCACGCCGCCTTCACCGACCTGTTCGGTACGTTTCAATTCACCGCCCATCTGCTAGGCGAGGATCGGCTCTATGCCTTCGCTGCCAAGCGCTGCCTGCCGGATTAAGGCCGTAACCGTGGGGTCCCGCCTGCTCCTCCTTGCCCTGCTCCTGCTGCTGCCGGCCCAGGCCCTGGCCGGCGCGAAGGAAAATGTCGCGGCGCTGGCGCCATCGGGTCTGGTGCTGGTGATGGACGCCAAGGGCAACGAGTTGGTGGCGCAGAACGCCGACAAGCCCTTCGTCCCCGCCTCCGTCACCAAGATCGTGACCTCCTGGCTGGCGCTGAACGTGCTGGGCGCCGATTACCGCTTCAAGACCCGCTTCTACCTGGACAAGGACCGGAAGCTGTACGTGCGCGGTGGCGGCGATCCCTTCCTGATTTCAGAAGAGCTGGCGCTGCTCGCGCCGAAGCTGGTCGCCGCAGTCGGTAAAGAGCCGCTCACCGGCATCGTGCTCGACGCGAGTTACTACCCCGCCCATCTCCACATCCCGGGCATCGAGAACTCAACGGAGTCCTACGACGCCCTAAACTCCGCCCTGGCGGTGAACTTCAACACGATCTACGCCGTGCGCCACGGCAAGACGGTCCGCTCCGCCGAGAAACAGACCCCGATCACCCCGCTGGCGATCCGCCAGTTCCGCGCGCGCGGGCCGAACGGCCGCGGCCGCATCAGCCTCGCCCACGACCCAAAGGTGAGCCTGCGCTACGCCGGCGAGCTGCTCATCGCGTTCATTGAAAAGGCCGGCGGCAGCGTGAAGGGCAAGATTTCGACTGGATTGGTGCCCGCAGGGCTGAAGCCCGTCTATGTTCATCGCCAGTCGCGCCCGCTCTCGGAGATCCTGCACGAGCTGCTCGTCAGCTCGAACAACTACATTGCCAACCAGATTTTCCTGGAGATCGGCGCGCACCGCCTGGGCGGTCCCGTCCGCCTCGCGAAGTCGCTGAAGGTCGCCAACGGGATGCTCGCCGCGCACGGCCTCGCAGGCGCGATTCACCTCGAGGAGGGCTCGGGCATCAGCCGCGGCAACCATTTCACGGCGCGCGGCCTCGCCAAGCTGCTCCATCTGTTTGCGCCTCACGCCGATCTGCTCCGCCACGGCAAAGGCGCCTTGTACAAGACCGGCACGCTCGACGGCGTGCGCACGCTGGCGGGTTACGCCGACACTGCCAGCCACGGGCGGGTGCGCTTCGTGATCTCGCTCACGGGCAACACCGGCGCGTTGCGCTTCCGGCTGCTGAGGGCGATCGAGGCCGGGCTGTAGCCACTGTTTGCTTGATGAAGCGAGCAATGTCTGAAATGGGCCAGGAGCAGGCATGCACGTTATGATGTGTGAACCGAAGCCCCCATAAAGTGGCAGAGACTGAATAGTTCGGCGCGGCGGAATAGAGCGCTTGTCTACCGTTTGTACGCAGGGAGCGTGACGACAGCCAACCCCTGGCTGTCGTCTGTGTGGCGGCGATGATCCGACGCGATAATTTTCGCGATCGCGGCGACGTGATCTCTATTGGGTTGCGTAAGCAGCAAAGGCTTTCAAGGCTGCCGCAAGTTTTGGCGTCGAAGGTGGGTTGGGCAACCCATGACGCGCGTAGATCATTTTGCCGAGATATTCAGCGGAATTGTATGTGAGCCACACCTTGCCGTGATTGTCTTGCCATACCAGTGCCTTCGGCGGATCATCGATCGCCAGCGTCGGCGTTTTCGCCATCACCGGCGTGCCGAATTTCGGGTTGCCGAATATAATCAGCGTGCGCGCCGGCATTTTCAGGCCAAATTTCCTGCCGGCAGCCGCGTGATCGACCGTCGTAAAGACCGTGAAGCCTAGCGCCTTCTTGGCCCGCACTGCCGCTTCGAAGCGCGCGATAGTCTTCTTGACCGAATAGTGGCTTTGCACCGTGATGAGGCCGTTATTCTTTAGTGCGGGACCGCATTCGTTGTTCGAGGGGCTTTTCGCAAAAGCGCCATGTGCAAAGGCGCATAAGGCAAGCGGCAGCACGAGACGCACCACCATTCGGCTGGTTGTGTTCATCTGGGTTCTCCCTGTAAAGATTTCTTTGTTGCTGTGAAGTTTTTTATTGTTGTTTCGAACGTGGGGATCGTCACGCAAGCTTGATATGCAGAGCAGGACAAGCGCTACGACGAGGCCCCAACCCTAGATGCTGCCCCCGAGACATTATTCTCTTTCGGACTTTTCGCTGTCAATGTCGCTGATCGAAAGTGCGTTGAAGAACAGATCCGCGAGATTGATTGCGATACTGTCCACCTACGTGTGCGCTGCGTCAGTCAACAATCTCCGATCGCGACGCATGTATTTCGTTCTTCTGAATAACAGGCGCATCAAAAATCGAAGGCCTCGTTCCAAATACTCCGCCAACTCCAACCAAAATCTCACAAGTTTGTAATTTCGTTATACTTTAGTTGGCGAAAGGCATTGGCCGCGCGTCCCGGCGACGTGCGCTAACGGACACCGGCAGCCAGCGGGGATGTCAGTTCGGCTTCATCTCAAACGCGGATATGAACGACCGAAACCGGAGACATTGCTGCCGGTTTTTTTGGTCCGCGCCCTAATCCCGCCTGAACACCACGCTGGCGAACCAGCCGATGGCGAGCGCGATGATGGCGGCGGCGAGGCCGTAGAGCACGCCGTAGTCCTGCGCGGCGTCGGCGACATATTGCTCAAAGCCGACCTTGATCACCTCCAGCGCCGTATTGGTGCGCGCCACCAGGGCGCCGGCGGTGAACGCCTTGACGTCGACGGCGAAGGTGCCGGTCGGCACGTCGGCCGGCAGCGGGATCGAGGCGCGGAACAGGGCCGGCGTCAGGAAGGTCACCGCATCGGGAATCTCGCGGTAGAGTGCGCGCCGGCTCTGCAGCTCGACGAACGCCACCCGGAACGGATCGTTGGCCACGGTGTCGGCGATGTCGGGCCCGATGCGCTGCGGCAGCAGGAAATGCTTCAGGCCCAGTTGGAGCCGTCGCAGGGTCTGCGTATCGGCGATTTTGTCGACCGGCTGGTTGCTCAGCACGGCGAGATAGGACGGCACCCGCACGAATTCGCGCGAAGCCGTGTTGACCCAGATGCCGGCCACGCGCTGCTTGCGCCGCGTGCGGAAATCGTCGGGCGGGCCGGTGACGGTGATCACCAGGTCGTAGGGCGGCCGCAGCTTTTCGCCGTTCTTGTCGGGCTCGACACTGCCGAACAGCACAAGCTCCTCGCCGGTGAAGCTGGAGGTCACCTGCACGCGGTGGTTCGACAGCGACACCACTAGCCGCTCGGCGGCGGCGGGCCGCGCGCCGGCGGCGATAAGCAGCAGAGCGAAAATGCCGAAAAAGTGCCGCATCACTCGCCCCTCGCATGGCGGACCGTAAAGGCGAAGTCGGGCGGCACTACCAGCTGATAGGCAAAGCGCAGGCCCACCATCAGCACCAGGATGCCGAGCAGCAGACGCAGTCGCTCGCCGCGCATCCGCTGACCGGCGTGGGCGCCGAACTGCGCGCCAATGACGCCGCCGATCATCAGGAGCACCGCCAGCAGAATGTCCACCAGATGGTCGGCGGTGGCATGCAGCACCGTTGCCGACAGCATGGTGACCAGAGTGAGCATCATCGAGGTGCCGATCACGGTCGCGGTCGGCACGCGCAGGATATAGATCAGCATTGGCACCAGCATGAAGCCGCCGCCGACGCCGAGGATCGAGCCGAGAAAGCCGATGGTGAAACCGATCGCCCAGACCGGGATCACCGACACGTAGATGCGCGAGCGCTTGAAACGCACCTTGAGCGGCAGCCCGTGGAACCAGGCGTGGCTGCCGGCGCGCCGCAGGTCGGCCGGCTTGCCGCGGTGCGCGCGCATGACCGCGCGCACGCCCTCGGTGGTCATCAGCATGCCGACGATGCCGAGCAGCGTGACGTAGGCAAGGCCGATCAGAAGATCGAGCTGACCCATTGAGCGCAGCAAGGTGAACAGCCACACGCCGGTGACGGTGCCAATCACGCCGCCGACCAGCAGCATCGCGCCGAGCGCGATGTCGATGGTGCGCCGCCGCCAGTAGACTAGGAATCCGGTGAAGGAGGATGCGGCAATCTGCGGCGCCACGCTCGCCACCGCCACCGCCGGCGAGATGCCGATGAAGATCAACAGCGGCGTCATCAGGAAGCCGCCTCCGATGCCGAACATGCCGGACAGGAAGCCAACCGCCAGTCCCATCCCCACCACGAGGAAGATGTCGACCGGCAGGTTGGCGATCGGAAGATAGATCTGCACCGAACCGTCGCCCAATATTCAGCCGCCGCGCCGCCGCTTGCGGCGCTGTATATCACCTTGTGGGCGACAGGGGCGGCATGCGGATCGGTGGCACGGGTGGCCGATGATTCAACGGTACCAGTGTAGCCACGATTGGCGGCCGGGGGCACACCCAGGGGCAAAAGGCCGCGTTTTTTAACGTTTTCCGACGGTGAAGGAACCGAGCGAGAGCGGCCCCCGCGGCCGCGGTTCCGGCTGGGCTTTGGCTTTGCCCTTGGGCGCGGCGCTGGCCGCGGCGGTGCCGTCCCAGCCGCCATGCGGCCTGGGCACGCGGACGCGCTTCTTGGCGCTTTCCGGGTCGCCCTTGGCGGCGGCCAGAGCGAACCACTTGTAGGCTTCCTCGAAGCTCTTGTCGGTGCCGAGACCGCGCGCGCACAGCACACCGAGATTGTACTGGCTGTCGGTGATGCCGTGCTCGGCCGCCTTGCGGAACCATTTCACCGCCGTGGCGTAGTCGGGCTTGCCGTCGACGCCTTCGGCATAGAGCACGGCGAGGTTATGCATGGCCTTGGCGTTGCCCTTGATGGCGGCGGCCCGATAGAGCTTGCGGGCGGCGGGCAGGTCCTTTTTCACGCCCTGGCCCTTCTCCAGCATGCTGGCGTAGCGGAACTGGGCAGGCACCAGCCCGGCGCGCGCCGCGCGTTCGAACCAGTGCGCCGCTTCCTTCAGATTGGCCGGCACGCGGCGGCCGTCGGCGAAACGCATCGCCACCTCGTATTCGGCGGCGCGGTCGCCGGCCGCGGCTGCGCTGCGCAGCTTCGCTCCGCCGATGGCAAGCGGCAGATTCTTGCTGTCGGGAACGGCCAGCCGTGCCGCCGGCCGCTGCGGCGGCGTGACGGTGTGGGCGATCGAGCCGGTGATGGTGTCGTCGGTGACGCTGGCGGGCGGCGCGCCCAGGCTGGGCGGCTTGGCCGCTGTGGCCGTCTGCGCCGGCTTGGCCGCTGTGGCCGTCTGCGTCGGCTTGGCCGCTGTGGCCGTCTGCGTCGGCTTGGCCGCTTCGGCCGATTGCGTCGGCTTGGCCGCGGCGACTGATTGCGGCGAAGGCGGCGCCAGCGGCGGCACGACCTCGGCCGGCGGCTGCGCCGGCCCAAGGCTGAGCGGCACCTGCATAATGTCGCGCGCGAGCTGCTCACGCTTTTGCGTTTCGAGATTGCCGGTCTTGGCGCGCTGGGTGCTGTCGGTGTGGTGGTCGCCGAACTCGAGCTTGTTGCCGAGGAGCTGGATGCCGCCGACGACCAAGCCGATGATGCCGGCGGCGACGAAAAGCAACTTCATCCGCTTCATCAGCTTGCCCGGAAGTGAAGACGAAGGATGGTTACCTTCCTCCATGTCTTCTGCCGACTCGGGCCTGACTAGCGCGGGCCCGCGCGGCTGCTGCTGCAAAGCGGCGCGGGCTGCGCGGCGGGCGGCGGCGATGAAGCTCGATTGGCCGCCGGCCGTGCCCTGCTCGGGCGGCGCGGCGGCGCCGAGCGCGGCCTCGGAGGCGGCGATGCGGTCGCTGAATTTCGGCGGGCCGGAGCCCGGCTCGAGCGGTTGGTCCGGCGGCAGGTCGGGATTGATCGGCACGTAGCTGGCGACGCGGCGCCGCTGCGGCGCAGGCGGCGGCTCCGGCTGGGCGCGCTGCGATGGCGGCGGCGGTTCCGGCGCGGGCGGCTGGGCTGCCGGCCGCTCCGCTGGAGCGATCTGCGACTCGTGAAGCTGCAGCGGCTCCGGCTCGGGCGCAGATTGCGACTCCGGTGCAGGCGGTGGCTCGGGCATCGCGAGCCTGGCCGCCTGCGGCAGCCGTTGCGGTTCGGGTTCGGGTAGCGGCGGCTCGGGCGGCGCGTCGCTCGCCACAGGCACCGCCGGCCAGTCGACCGCCGGCTCCGCCTGCTCGCCCTCCTGTGCTCGCGCGGTCTGCGCTGCCCATTCGGCCTGCGCCGCTTGCGCTTCCTGCGCCGCCTGCTCGGCCGCCCCTCGCTGCTCGCCTTCGGGGCGGAGGTCGGTTTCGATCTTGGCGAGCCGGTCGACCACTAAAACCAATGTGCCGTGCACGCTGTCGACGGCGTCCTGGGTGCGCGCGATATCTTGCTTCAGCTCGTCCACCGCCGGCGACGGCTCAGCGCCCTGCGCGGACGCCGCCTTGTCGCTGCGCATTTCCTCGATATGCACCAGCAGGTCGCTCAAGCCGCGCTCGATGGCCTCGATCTGGCCCAGTCTGGACTCGGAGGCATCGAGCTTCTCGACGAGACTGACGATGCGGTCCTCGAGATGGCCCATGGCCACGTCGTCGCCGCGCGAGGACTGGATCTTCTCGATTTTGTCGGACAGCGACTGCACCAGCGCTTCCAGCTGCGGCGGCCCCGCGGCGCCGTTCTGCTGCCGCTCGGCGAGCGTATCGACCAGCGCACCGATGCGCTGGTCGAGATGGTTGAGCGCGTCGTTGTCGATCGTGGCATGGGCGATGTAATCGACTTTTTCGCCCAGGGTCTGCACCTCGGCGGCGAGCGCGTTCACCGCTTCGCTGGAGGCGACATGCGTCGCCATCTCGCGCAGGGTCGTGACGGCGCTCTGCAGCTGCGCCATCGTCTCCGGGTCTTTCTGCGCCACGATCATATCGATCTTGTGGGCGAGCCCATCGATCGCCTCGTGGAAGCCGACCAGTTGCTCCGCCGGGGTCAGGCAGTGCAGCGCGTCGCGCACCTCGGCTAGCCCGTGCTCGATGCCGGCGAGCGCGTCGTGGTCGACGCCGTTCTGGCGGCCTTGCGCGATGCGCTGGCTGAGCTCGGCGATCTGCTTCTCGATTGTCTCGATCTCGCGCCGCGGCGTGGCGTCGTTGAGCGCGTTGCCGATCTCCATCAACTCGCTGCGCAGCGCCGTGATCGCCTCCCTGACGCCCGGCATGCGCAGGGTCTCGATCTGGTCGGTGAGGTGGCGAAGCTGGTCCTCCAGCCCGGACAGGTCCTGCGCCGGCAGCGGCGCAGGTATCGGCGGCGGGGCGTGTTCGGGCGCGGCGGCCTGCGGCGGCGGCGTCACGACCGGCTGCGCCATGGGCGGCTGTCGTGGCGGCTGGTGCTGCGGCTGCCCATGCGGCTCGGCCATCGGCGCCTGCTGCTGCGGCTGGGGCTGTGGCTGTCGCGCCTGCTGGCGGGGTTGTTGCGGCGGCTGCGGCGACGCGCCGTTGAGCGCGCGCTGGCGGGCGGCGATCTCGGCCACGGCGCGGTCGAGGCCGGGCGGCAATTGCACATTGGGGGTCGGCGCCGGCGAAAGCGGCGGCGGATGGGAGGCGTTCGCGAACTGCTCGAGCCTGCGGTCGAAGCGTCCGACCAGGTCGGTCCCCGACCCTTCCGAGTGGCGCCGCCGGCGCGGCGCACAGGCCTCCGGGCCCTTGCGTGACATCTGCTCGACGCGGCGCGTGAGGTCGTCCAGGCGCTCCTGCACGCTGGCGAGATCTTCGCCGTAGAAGTCGTCTTCGCCCGGCGCCTGTTCCCACAGGCCTTGATGCGTGGCTTGTTTGAGGATCACGACGTTGAGCCAATCTCCCAGCGGCAGCCCTGAGCGGCGTGCCGCTTCCTTTGCTGTTTCGCGGGCATCCGGCCGAATCCCCTTCGCGCGCCACGGGACGTTGAATTTCATCGCTCGCACCACATTCCCGGCGGAAGAGCCTGGTCCAGCCTCCGCGGAACCGGCACGTATAAACGTCGGGTGGACGGGCGCGGTCCGCAGTCCTCGGACGCGAACTTTTTGCCCCGCACGGTAAACAGGCGGTTAACGATCGGCCTTGCGCCGGATTTAACAGGTGCTTTGCCGTGCGCAGCCGTGCGCGCTGCGGCCTTAACGGGCCTGAAAGCGGGAATGCGCGAATCTGGCATATTGCCGCGACGCGCGGCGCCGGAGCCGCGGCCGTCATAGGACCGCCACCATTCAACCGTTAACGAGACGTTACGCGCGATACCCCGACTCGCGCCGGAGGGATGCATGCCGACCTACCAGGCCCCCGTGGACGACGTCCTGTTCCTGCTGAACGACGTCTTCCACCTCGACCGTTACGGCAATCTACCGGGCTTTTCCGACGCCTCGCCCGACGTGGTGGAAGCGATCCTGCGCGAGGCTGGCCGCTTCGCCGAAGAAGTGCTCACGCCGCTCAACCGCGTGGGCGACACCGAAGGCTGCTCGCGCCGCGACGACGGCAGCGTCACCACGCCCACCGGCTTCAAGGACGCCTATAGGCAGCTCACCGAGGGCGGCTGGGTCGGCATTTCGGCGCCGGAGGAGTTCGGCGGCCAGGGATTG
>JARRNI010000232.1:0-8417 GCA_037385125.1 Pseudolabrys sp. | reverse complement strand
GCCGCGATTTCGGAACAATCGGTACCGCGCCTGTTCGCGGCCGGCCTGCTGCCCGGGCTGATATTGACCGCTTTCTACATGTCGGTGGTGTCCATCGTGGCGTCGCTGCGCAAGGAATACGCGCCCGCCGGCGAAAGCGTGAGCCTGCACCAGCGGCTCGGGGCCATGCGCCAACCCTGGCAGTTCCTGGTGCTGTTCATCGGCACCATCGGCGGCATCTATGCCGGCGTGTTCAGCCCGACCGAAGCCGCCTCGGTCGGCGCCGCCGGCGCTATTCTGCTCGGCGTCATCGGCCGGCGGCTCACCTGAAGGCGTTCGTAGCTTCGGTCGAGAACACCGTCGGCACCTGCGGCCTGCTGTTCGTGATCATCTTCGGCGCCAACCTGTTCTCGTCCTTCATGGTGCAGACCCATCTGCCGAACGCGCTGGCCGAGGGCGCGGAGACGCTGAACCTTTCGGGGCCGATGGTAATGGTGCTGATCATCATCGCCTACATCTTCTTCGGCTGCTTCCTGGAGGCGATCGGCATGATGCTGATCACCGTGCCGGTATTCCTGCCGCTGGTGACGCATTTCGGCTACGACCCGGTGTGGTTCGGCGTCATCATCGTGATCGTCGCCGAGGTCGGGCTGATCCATCCGCCGATGGGGCTGAACCTGTTCGTCATCCAGGCGCACGCGCCCGACATCAAGATCGGCAAGATCTACCGCGGCATCGTGCCGTTCCTGTTCGCGCCGCTGCTGCTGATCATTCTGATGTTCTTCTTCCCGCAGATCGCGCTGCTGCTACCGAAGCTGTTCTACGGGTGAGGAATCGCTTTCCCTCCCCCTGAAGGGGGAGGGAAAAGGTAAAATCACTGCATCATCTCTTCCGGCGGGCCCGGGCCCCAGAGATTGGAGGCGGAGGGGTCCTTCGGCCACACCTTCGGCACCTGCGGGTTGTCGCGGTGCCAGGGCCGCGGCTCGAAATAACCGAGCTCCTCGTCCTTCATCAGATCGAGTTCGCAGAACAGTTCGGTGATCAGGCCGTTCGGGCTGCGGTGATAGGCGAACAGGTTGTGGCCGATGCCGTGCCGTCCGGGCCCCCACAGCGTCCGGTAGCCGTTCATGCTGAGGAAATCGCACGCCGCCTGCAGTTGGCCCCAGTTGACCTCGAAGGCGGTGTGGAAATGCCGATTGGAGCCGGTGCCCATCAGGTTGATGGTATGGTGGTCGGGCCCGCAGCGCAGGAAGACGAAGAAGTCCGCCATCCAGTCGGAAACGCGGAAGCCGAGCACGTCGGTGTAGAACTTGGTGACCGTCTGCACGTCCTCGCAGTGGAAGGCGACGTGACCGAGCTTGTGCGGCACCACGCCCTTGGAGGGGAATTTCTGGTGCTGGAAGGCCGGCCGCTTGAAGACCTCGATGGTGGTGCCCTTGGGATCGTCGAACACCAGCATGTCGCTGATGGAGGGCTCGGGATCCTTCTTGCGCGAGGTCTTCACGCCCTGCTTCTGCGTCTGCTTGTCGAATTCGGCGAGGTCGTCGTTGGGGCCAATCTGGAATCCGACGCGCGTGCATTTGGCCTGCTCGACCTTGCGCAGGACGACCGAATGATGGTCCACCGTATTGGCGAGGTAGACCGTGCCCTTCTCTTTGGCGATCAGGTTGAGGGGACGTCGGTGTAATATTCGGTCTGCTGGTCGAGATCCGGCATTTCGTAGCTGGCATGGGCGATCTTGCGGACGCGAATCATGACTTCCTCCTGGTCTTCTTGCGGGCGGCGGCTCTTTTGACGTTTGCGGATTTTGTCTTCGGCTTGGCTTTCGCCTTTGTCTTTGTTCTTGCTTTCGTCTTGGCTTTTTTGCTTTTCGCGGGCTTCGCCTTCTTCTTCGGTCTCTTCTTCGCTTTCGCGCGCGGCATTTTCCCGATCACATCGACCATGACCGCGTTGTCGTGCTCGCCGAGCCCCATCTCGATGCAACGCGCATAAAGCTCCGCCGCGCGGTCGAGCATCGGCGTCGCCACGCCCGCACGGTCGGCGAGATCGGCAATCAGCTCGAAGTAATGCGAAATGCTTACCGCGGTGCCCATGGCCGGCAGGAAGCGGCCCTGCGCCATCATCGGCGCGCGAATGGCGAACTGGGTGGAGCCGCCGCTGCCGGAGGCCACCGCCTTGACCATGAGATCGACATCGACGCCGGCCTTCAGCCCGAGCGCCATCGCCTCGCCGGTCGCGGCCATGTGCACGGCCACCAGCAAGTTATTGATAAGCTTGACTTTGCTGGCGGCGCCGAAGGCGCCGAAATAATGCACGATGTCGGAAAAGCCGCGCGCAACTTCTTCGGCGGCCTGCGCGGCGGCGGCGTCGCCCGCCAGATAGATGACGGCCTTGCGCGCCGACACCATGCCGGGCGTGCCGCCGACTTCGCCGTCGAGGAATACGGCACCCTTGGCCGCAAGCGGCGCGATCTGGCGTTCCTTGTCGGGAATGAGGTGCGAGCCGAACTCGACGACGATCTGGCCGGGCCGGGCCGTATGCACCAGGCCACGCGGGCCTTGCACCACTTCGTCGAGCGCTTCAGCCGAAGGCAGGCAGGTAAGAACGATATCGGCCTGTTCGCCGACGTCCGCCGGCGATCGCGCCGGAATGCCGCCGACCTTTTCGAGGTCGGCGAGCGAGCTGCGCCGGTAGCCGAGCACGCGATAGCCGCTCTTGATGAGGTTTTCCGCGATCGGCAGGCCGATTTTTCCGACGCCGATCACACCGATTGTCTGCATGCCCGCTCCCCCCGAGACCGTTGCCGCTTCGACGGCGGTTTATCGGCAAAGTCTAGCCAAGTTTTCGGCCGGGGCAAAACGCGTTGTGCGCAGCGAGGCGAGGAACCGGCCTGAGGCCGCCGCTCGCTCCGTTCAATTGCAGCGGAACGATCTAGCGTCCCTGATAGGAGGGCGTGTGCACGATCAGCCCGTCGAGCTCTTCCGTTACCTTGATCTGGCACGACAGCCGCGAGGTCGGTTTTACCTCGAAGGCGAAATCGAGCATGTCTTCTTCCTCGTCGGAGGGCGGGCCGACCACCTCGCTCCATTTCTCGTCCACGTGCACCAGGCAAGTGGCGCAGGAGCAGCCGCCGCCGCATTCCGCGACGATGCCTTCAATGCCGTTCTTCAGCGCGGTTTCCATGACGGTCGAGCCGAGCTCGGCCTCCACCGTGTGCGTCGTGCCGTCATGCGCGATGTAGGTGATTTTCGGGATCTTCTCTTTGTCGGCGCCGGTGGACGGCGCAGTTTCCTGCAGACTCATGCGACACCCAGTTTCTTCTGCAAGTTGGTGGACGAGGTCGTGTATTGGAACACCAGCCGTTTTTCCGGATAGACGTAATGAAAGGCTTTCTGCGCCATCAGCGCGCCCTCGTGGAAGCCGGACAGGATGAGCTTGAGCTTGCCCGGATAGGTGTTGATATCACCGATGGCGAACAGGCCGGGCACGTCGGTCTCGAAGGTGCCGGTATCGACCGGGATCAGGTTCTCGTCCATGTTGATGCCCCAGTCGGCGACCGGGCCGAGCTTCATGGTGAGCCCGAAGAACGGCAGCATGGCGTCGCATTCGACGCGCTCGACGCTGTTGTCCTTGCCCTTGATCGAGGCAGCGGCGAGCCGGCCGTCATCGCCTTCCAGTTCGCTCACTTGGCCGATCTTCAGGTCCATGTCGCCGGCCGCGACCAGCGCGCGCATCTTGTTGACGCTGTCGGGGGCGGCGCGGAATTCGTCGCGCCGGTGCACCAGCGTCAACCGTTTGGCGATCGGCTGCAGGTTGAGCGTCCAGTCGAGCGCGCTGTCGCCACCGCCGACGATCAGCAGCCGCTTGTCGCGGAATTTCTCCATCTTGCGCACGGCGTAGAACACCGACTTGTCCTCGTACGGCTCGATGCCTTGGATCGGCGGGCGCTTGGGCTGGAACGAGCCGCCGCCGGCGGCCACCACCACGCATTTCGCCTCGAAGGTCTTGCCGGCGTCGGTGCCGAGGCGGAACAGCGGGTCGCCGGTCTTCTGCAAGTTCGTCACCATCTCGCCGAGATGGAAAGTAGGATTGAACGGCTTGATCTGCTCCATCAACTGCTCGGTCAGGCCGTTGCCGGTGATGTAGGGTATGCCGGGAATGTCGTAGATCGGTTTCTCCGGATACAGCTCGGCGCATTGGCCGCCGACCTTGTCGAGGATATCGACGAGATGTGCCTTGATGTCGAGCAGGCCGAGCTCGAACACCGCGAACAGCCCGACGGGCCCCGCGCCGATGATCACAACGTCGGTCTTGATCGCCTCACTCATTCTTCGTGCGCGGCCGCGGCCGGCTCCTTCGCTTTACTTGATGACTGGGCGGTCACGCCGGCTGTGGGGTGATGTGGCGGGCGGGGATGACGCGCATGAGCTCGGCGAGGTTCTGCTCGGGCGTCCTGCCGGTGGTGTTGAGGGATATGTCGGCCTTGGCATAGAGCGGCTCGCGGCTTTTGAGAATGGCGACCAGGTCCTCCATCGCCCGCGGGCTCTTCGCCATCGGCCGCATGTCGCCCTGCTCTATCACGCGTTTCATATGAACGTCGGGTTCCGCCCGTAGCCATACCGTGAAGCATGAAGACAATAAAAGTTCCATGGTGCCGGGATCGGTGACGATCGAGCCGCTGGTGGCGATGACGAAGGCGCCGTGCTGGTGCAAGACCTCTTCCAGAGCCTCTCTTTCGGCGCGGCGGAAGGTCTCCTGGCCGAACATTTCGAAGATTTCGCTCAGACTGGCGCCGCTACGACGCTCGACCTCGCGGTCGAGCTCGATGAAGGGCACCTCCAGCCGCTCGGCCAGCAGGCGGCCGAGGGTGGATTTGCCCCCGCCGCGCAGGCCGAGCAAGGCGATGCGACGGCGCTTGAGGTCCTCGGAAGGCTGGCCGAAATGCTGCAGCAGCAGCTCGCGGGCCTCGTTCAGGTCTGCAGGCGGCAATCTTTCGAGGAATTGCGTGAGCAGCACCAGGCCGAGCGCGGGCTCGGCGCCCTCGTTCACGAGCTGGGTGAGGGGCATGGCGATGGCGCGCGCAATGCGGCGCAGCAGCACGATCGACACATTGCCCTTGCCGGCCTCGAGTTGGGCGAGATAGCGCTCCGAGACTTTCGCGTGCTGCGCCAGGGCCTTGCGCGACATGCCGCGCTGGTTGCGCAAATTTCGCACGCGCTCGCCGAGGCGGCGCAGATAGGCGTCGCTTTCGCGCAGTGGGGATTTGGCCGGTTTCATGGCCAGCCGCATATCATGCATTATAATGCAAAACAATAGCCCCGTTGTAGGGCGCTATTGTGAGCTCTGCGCCGCGATGCTATCCACCATGCAAAATAACGCATGAGAGGAAGGTGCGGCGGAAGCGCGGCGCCCAGCAAGGGAAGGCGCAATGAGCGTCATCGATTTCCAGACCAAGCCTAAGCGCTATCGCCATTGGCGCATCGAGCCGGACGGCGAAATAGCCTATCTGGTTATGGACGTCGATCCGGCCGGCGGCCTCTCGCCCGACTACGAGCTGAAGCTCAATTCCTACGATCTCGCGGTTGACATCGAGCTCAACGACGCCGTCCAGCGCCTGCGCTTCGAGCATCCGGAAGTGCGCTGCGTGGTCATCAAGTCGGGCAAGGACAACGTTTTCTGCGCCGGCGCCAATATCCGCATGCTGGGCAGGGCCACCCACGGCCATAAGGTGAATTTTTGCAAGTTCACCAACGAGACGCGGCTGGCCATCGAGGACGCCAGCGAGAATTCCGGCCAAATCTACATGGCGGCGGTCAACGGCAGCTGCGCCGGCGGCGGCTACGAGTTGGCGCTCGCCACCGACCACATCATGCTGGTGGACGACCGCCGCTCGACCGTGTCGCTGCCCGAAACGCCCTTGCTGGCCGTGCTGCCCGGCACCGGTGGTCTCACCCGCGTCACCGACAAGCGGAAAGTGCGGCGCGATCGCGCCGATTTCTTCTGCTCCACCGAGGAGGGCTTGCGCGGCAAAAAGGCGGTGGACTGGCGGCTGGTCGACGAGGTGGCGCCGCCGTCGAAATGGGACGATGCGGTCACTGCACGCGCCCGCGAACTGGCCAGGCGCTCGGACCGTCCGGACACCGGCGGCATCGAGCTCACGCCGCTCACGCGCGAGATCGCGGAGGGGCGGGTTTGCTATTCCCACGTGGAGGTCGAGATCGACCGCGGCAAGGCGGTGGCCACGGTCACGGTGCGCGGGCCCGGCGAGCCGGTGCCGACGTCGCTCGAAGCCGCCCATGCGCTCGGCGACAGGTTCTGGCCGCTTACGCTCGCGCGCGAGCTGGAGGACGCCGTCCTGCATCTGCGCGTCAACGAGCCGACAATCAACGTGGTGCTGCTGCGCACCGACGGCGACGCGCGAGCCGTGCTCGCCTGCGACGATCTTCTGGCTAAGGCCGACGGCGACTGGCTGATGCGAGAGATTCGCCATTACCTCAAGCGCGTGTTCAAGCGCATCGACGTCACCGCCAAGACATTCTTCGCGCTGATCGAGCCGGGCTCCTGCTATGCCGGCACCCTGGCCGAGCTTGTTTTTGCCGCTGACCGTTCGCTGATGCTGATCGGCACGATGGAAGGCGACAACCGGCCACCGGCGGCGCTCACACTCGGCGCGGCGAATTTCGGCTTCTATCCCATGGGCAACGGTCTCACCCGCCTGGAAAGCCGTTTCCTCGGCGAGCCGGAGGCGCTCGACGCGCTCAAGGAAAAAATCGGCCAGCCCATCGAGGCGGAGGAAGCCGCCGAGCTCGGCCTCGTCACCTTCGCCTATGAGGACTTCGACTGGGAGGACGAGCTGCGCGTGATGATCGAGGAGCGCGCCAGCCATTCGCCCGATTCACTCACCGGCATGGAAGCCAACCTGCGCTTTGCCGGCCCGGAAACCATGGAAACCAAGATCTTCGGTCGCCTCACCGCCTGGCAGAACTGGATCTTCCAGCGGCCGAATTCGGTCGGCGAGCAGGGCGCGCTCAAGCTCTACGGCAGCGGCGTGAAGGCGACCTTCGACAAGGAAAGGGTTTAGGTATGAGCATGCAAGCAGTCGACTATGACGGCCTGATCCCTAACAACGTGGGGCTCGGCCAGGACGTGCGCGTCAAGCGCGCGCTGGAAAAGTGGCACCCCGGCTACATTGGCTGGTGGATGGACATGGGGCCGACCGGCTTCCAGAACGCGCTGGTCTATTTGCGCACCGCCATCGGCGTCGATCCCAAGGGCTGGGCCAAGTTCGACTACGTGCGCATGCCGGAATACCGGTGGGGCATCTTGCTGGCGCCGCCGCGTGAAGAACGCAAGATTCCGTTCGGCGCGCACAAGGGCGAGCCCGCCTGGCAGGAAGTGCCGGGCGAATACCGCGCCATGCTGCGCCGGCTGATCGTGATCCAGGGCGACACGGAGCCGGCCTCGGTCGAGCAGCAGCGCCATCTCGGCAAGACCGCGCCGTCGCTCTACGACATGCGCAACCTGTTTCAGGTGAACGTGGAGGAGGGCCGCCATCTGTGGGCGATGGTCTATTTGCTGCAGAAATATTTCGGCGCCGACGGCCGCGACGAGGCCGAAGCCCTGCTCGAGCGCCGCTCCGGCGACCCCGACACGCCGCGCATGCTCGGCGCCTTCAATGAGAAGACGCCGGATTGGCTGTCGTTCTTCATGTTCACCTTCTTCACCGACCGTGACGGCAAGATGCAGCTCGAGTCGCTCGCGCAATCCGGTTTCGATCCGCTGTCGCGCACCTGCCGCTTCATGCTGACGGAGGAAGCGCACCATATGTTCGTCGGCGAAACGGGCGTGACCCGCGTCATCCAGCGCACCTGCGAGGCCATGAAGGAAGCCGGCATCGCCGACCCCTACGAGATCGAGAAGATCCGCAAGCTCGGCGTCATCGACCTGCCGACCCTCCAGAAGAAGGCGAACCTGCACTTCTCGCTGACGCTCGATCTGTTCGGCAACGAGGTTTCCACCAATGCCGCCAACGCCTTCCATGCCGGGCTGAAGGGCCGTTACCGCGAGGATCGGCTGAAAGACGACCACGAGCTCGAGAGCGGCACATATCCGGTGCTGCGGCTGATGGACTGCCAAATCAAGAAAGACGACGCGCCGGCGCTGTCGGCACTCAACATGCGGCTGCGCGACGATTACGTGGGCGATGCCAATAACGGCGTCGGCCGCTGGAATAAGGTGATCGCCGACCATGGCATCTCGTTCGAGATCAAGCTGCCGCACGTCGCCTTCCACCGCCATATCGGCGAATTCTCGCGCACCAACGCCGATGTCAACGGCAATATCCTCACGCCCGCCGAGTGGACGCATCGGCGCACCGATTTTCTGCCCTCCGAGGCAGACAAAGAGTTCATCGAAAGCCTGATGCAGCCGCAGTTCGA